>CABZJG010000209.1 GCA_902525995.1 Paracoccaceae bacterium
TTATACGACTAACGAGTTTGATAGATTGGATACGTTAACCATGTTACATTTTTTCACTCTATCAAACCGTCTATCTGATTTGAGTTGCCTCAGGCATTTTAATCTTTTCGGCCTGTCACCACATCGATATCGGGCGCATCAACGGCTTTCATTCCGACCACGTGATATCCAGAATCTACATGCAAAACTTCGCCGGTGACACCTGAACCTAAATCAGACAAAAGATAAAGAGCGGATTTTCCGACGTCATCGATATTGACGTTTCGGCGAAGAGGAGAGTTAAGTTCATTCCACTTTAGGATATACCTAAAATCTCCAATACCAGATGCTGCTAGTGTTTTAATTGGACCCGCTGAAATCGCGTTAACACGAATATCATCTTTGCCAAGGTCTTCGGCCAAATACATCACAGAAGCTTCCAAAGCGGCCTTGGCGACACCCATAACATTATAGTGCGGCATCACCTGCTCAGCGCCATAATAGGTAAGGGTAAGAATAGATCCGCCCGGGTTCATTATTTTTTCGGCGCGCTGCACAACGGCGGTGAAGGAATAAACAGAAACATCCATGGTCATAGCAAAGTTTTCTTTGCTGGTATCTACATACCGGCCACGCAATTCGCCCTTATCGGAAAAACCGATCGCATGAACAACAAAATCTAATTTTCCCCATGTTTTTTCAATATCTTCAAACAATGCATCAAGGCTGTCAGTATCTGATACATCGCATTCAACGATGTAATTGCTGTTGGCTTTTTCAGCTAAGGGTTTCACCCTTTTTTTCAAGGCTTCTCCTTGAAAAGAGAAACACAAATCAGCTCCTGCATCTGCACAACATTTTGCAATGCCCCATGCAATTGATTTGTCATTAGCAAGGCCCATAATTAGACCGCGTTTACCAGCCATAAGATTATTTGACATGTGGTAATCTCCAACCATTATATTTAAGTGACCGTGTAGGCGATTGAAGCTTTCACATCAAGCCTAGCGACAATCCTGTTGCGTAATTTTAGGGTGGTAAAATGGAAAAGCGAACAGGTATTTTTGCTGGAGATGATCCTTTCCAGATCGCTAGCAGCTGGCTCCAAGAGGCAGAAAAGTCCGAAATAAACGATCACAACGCAATAGCCCTTGCGACTGTGGACAGCCAAGGGTTGCCAAATGCGCGCATGGTTCTTTTAAAGGACATTGAAGCAAATGCATTTATTTTTTACACCAATTATAATAGTCAAAAAGGTCAGGAAATTACAAATGCGGGGAAAGTCGCCTTTGTAATTCATTGGAAGTCCTTGAGACGGCAAATCAGGGTTCGTGGACTTGTCGAAAAAGAAGACGGTTCCATTGCAGATGACTATTTTGCCTCGCGATCACTGCAAAGCCGAATTGGTGCCTGGGCCTCACCTCAGTCTGAGCCGCTCGAATCACGACAACAATTAATGAAGGAAGTTGCAAAGCAAACTGCGCTCAAGGGCATCGATCCAAAACGGCCGCCTCACTGGGGAGGTTTTCGGGTTTTGCCACTCGAAATTGAATTTTGGTCCGACGGTGCGTTTAGGCTTCACGACAGATTTCAGTGGTGCCGCAACGAGATATTCTCCCCTTGGAGTGTGCAGCGTTTAGCGCCTTGACGAACTGCGCCATTATTCCTCGCTTTCACAAAAATGTTTCAGCCTCCTGAAATATGGTTTTACTAAATATACTCTTAAGGCTATTTTTGCAATATTAAGGGATATAATATGTGGTGGCTAAAGTGGATCAGGAACAAGAGCAACTTCCTTTGGCGGGATATTTGAAGTGGTATAACCCTGTAAAAGGGTTTGGGTTTGTTGTGGAAGAATCTTCAAACCAAGATATTTTGTTACACGCAAATGTTTTACAAAAATGTGGACGCAACTCTATTACTGAGGGTGCCCTTGTTGACTTTAAGGTTCAAAAAACCTCGCGCGGTTTACAAGTTGCCGAAATTTTATCTATTGATCCAAGTTCCTTACCAAGACCAGAATTGAAAGACCTTGAAAATCTAGAGCCAAGCTATATCCAAACTTTACCGCTAGAACCTGCACGTGTTAAATGGTTTGACTCTGTAAAAGGTTTTGGATTTGTAAACATCTATGGCAAAGAAACAGATGTGTTTGTCCACATCGAGATTTTAAGACGATCTGGCCTTACAGATTTACAAGCAGGGGAAGCGGTAGCTTTGCGGGTTATTGATGGAAGGCGCGGGAAAATGGCAGCGGAATTATGTTCATGGGACAGCGCCAAATAACTTTAGCTGAATCAATTTTTGGTTTTTTGGTTTTTTCGATGTTTTTCGGGTGCAGATTGATGGCAAATCAGGCTGCAAGCTCAGACTTTTTAGAGTTTTGATGTCCTTGGGGTTCGGCCTGTTTTTCTGTGGAGGTTGCCGATACCCCAGCTAAAAGAGCCCAAGGGCTCATGCATGTAGACCATTTGCCAAAAGATCGGGGAATGTTGTTTGTTTATCCAGAGCCAAGCCCTGTGTCCTTTTGGATGAAAAATACAGTAATTTCTCTAGATATGATTTTTTTGAATGCAAAAGGACGTATTCAACACATACATTCAAATGCCATACCTCAAGATCAAACAGTTATTTCTGGTGGGAACGATATTCAATACGTTATGAAAATCAACGGTGGCCTTTCGGAAAAGCTTGGGATCTTAGAAGGGTCTTTCGCTCACAATGAGATCATTTCCAACGAACAGATTTTGAACTGCCCCTTGAGAGAGTGATTATTTTATTACAAAACCATGCTGTTTGCTCTTTTCAAACCTATTGCAATTGGTTAGACAGCGGCTTGTTCGGGGCGTAGCGCAGCCTGGTAGCGCGACGGTTTTGGGTACCGTAGGTCGCAAGTTCGAATCTTGCCGTCCCGACCACTTCTTATGATTTTCATCGGGTTTTTAGTATCATGATTTCTTTTTATTTTTCGGTTCATTTTTCACTTTTTAGCGATAAACAAGCTATCAACTGAGCAATTTACGCGTGTGTAGAAGTCCAACAGGGCACTTGCTTTACGC
>CABZJG010000210.1 GCA_902525995.1 Paracoccaceae bacterium
TTTCAGGATCACATCCTGTTTTGAGAGAGTTGTTCGGATCCGACACGCCGCCGCGCCCCATGAGCTTTGCGGCAATGAAATCGGCCTGATGCAATAGGTGCGCTGGTGCGCGTTCAGCGGTTGAGGTTAAACGCATGGCACGTGCCAAAGCAGAGTTTGAACCCCGCGTAATGTGAGGATCAGGTGCGTGCTGGGCGATCAGGTTTGCTTCGGTGTCAAACCCTTTTGAATTGTACATGAGCGCCGGGCCGACAGGGCAGAGGTCCCTGTCTGTCAGCACCATCGTGCCCGAGGTTCCGTCCACGGCAATGCGCTTCACATGCCACATGGACCAAGACATGCTTTCTAATGCCTTGGCTTGCGCATGCAAACAGATCCGGACCGCATCCCACCACAAATTTGCATCTATATCTAAGTTTGGCTGCGGCACATGCGGTGACTTGGCCATTGAGATCAGATTGCCATCCCGATCCAATACCGCAGTCCGCACCCCGCTGGTGCCAATATCAATTCCAAGCGCGAGCATCAGGCGTTCTTTGCCAAGGCTTGCCTGTATTTTTCGGCATCCCAGTTGAGCAATTCTGCTTCGGCCTCTGCCCCGATCGCTTCGACGTTCCAATCCTCGGGTAATCTGCGTAAGACGTTGGACAGGCATCGCAACATCGCCCTTTGCGAGTCCGTTGCGTCGAGGCTCAAAAGAACCCCTTCACCTTTGACCAAAACGGCGGGCGCCGAACCCGTTTCGTCTTTTTCGGGCAGGGCAGGTCCAAGAAATACGGTATGGTCTGGGTAATAGGTGCCGCTGAGTGCAATATGCGATGCCCGCGCATCGCGCGCCAGCCAGCTTTGTTCTGCCCAGCCATACCCGCTTGGTGGTGTGGGTTTCTTGGGTTTGCAGACAAAGTCACGGGCGGGCAGGGACAGCCGGCGTTCGACGTCTTCGATCAGCGATGTCACCTCGGCGACAGACGCGCCGCAACAAAGTAATCCGTGGTTTTGAAGTATGAAAACCCGCGTTTCTGGCCGCTGGGTCGCAAGGATGAGGCGCGTCAGAGGGAGGCCTGGTTTTGCGTAGGGCACCAGCACAAACGGCAGGCCTTCGAGCTTCTGCTTCAGGATTTCGCGTCCCTCAGGGCTTATGCCATGCGTGATTGTCGCGACAGAATGCGTGTGAACCACCACTTTGTGATCCAGCGCCGCGTGAAACGTCGTTTCGATTGAAGGCCTTAGATAAATCTCAGGGTCAAGAATGGCTGTCTTGCAGCTGCCATCCCCAGTTTCTTCGCGTGCCTCTGACAGCGAGGCTTTTCGATCCACGGCGACGAATATGTTGGTCTTGACCGCATTGGCGAGTTCAGTGCCAGAGGCTTTGATCCACATAACATCGCCCTCTTTGATCGAGGTATTGCCCCCGGGCCCCTGGACTTGCAGTGGGTCCTGGCCGAGCTTTGCGGAGAGCGCTCTGAATTCTGCGGTTAAGAGTTCAGGTTTCACATCGATCATTTGAGAACCTCGATAGAATAGGTAGGGGCCACGTAGGATTTGGCGGTGCAAAGCCGGGCCAGAGTTTCGTCGATCTCCGCTTGGGCGAAGTCGTCTGCATATAGTCCGCCGCGCACGAAAAGGGTGTCCCAGCCTGCGGCGTGGCCTCCGGATATGTCATGTTCCAAACTGTCGCCAACCATCAGCAGTTTTTGAGTGCCGAGCGCCTTTTCCAGACTTCGAAAGATTGGTTCATGAGGCTTACCGTAGAACACGGTCTTTCCGCCTATGTCGCGATAGGCAAAGCCTAAGGCACCCGGCGAAATCACAAGGCCACCCGCGCGTGGGGATTGGCGGTCCGGGTTGGAGCAATACAATGTCATTTGCGTTTTGAGCGCGCCTTTCAGCACCTCAGTCCAATCCGACAAATTACTCCCATCCGGTAGGCCCATTAACAAAATGGCATCCGCATCTTGCAGGGATTGCGTTAATTCAATGTCCAGACCCCTCGCCCAGACCAGTGCGTCGCCCTTTACGCATTCTATGGCATAGAAGCGTTTCTCAGGAATGCGCTGGTCGTGAATGTCGGCCCAAAGGGCTTCACCACTTGTCATGACATGTTCAAGCAGATCAGACTGAAACCCCATCGCAGCAATGCGATACGCGTTCGGCGCCGCGCGTTTCCCGGAATTCGAGAGTACAGCCAGACGGGAGCCACCTGCTTTTAACTCCGACAGGATATCGATGGCCGCGCCGTAGGGCTGGGTTCCATCATGCAGAACGCCCCATTGATCCAAAACGATCGCGTCATAGTTTGACGCGATCTCATTTATGGTGTCTAACTGACGGGTCATGGATTAGTACTCGGCCATATCCTTTGGATCCTTGAGCAAGGCGATGAAGGCATCTGCCTCCTGCTGCGACAGTGCAGGCGCTGCTTTATCCGCCGTGCCGGCCGGCATGTCACCGAAATAGAACTTATAGCCCGGAATAGGCTGGCGACGCTCGCGGATCGGCATGCCCTCATAGGGGAAGACATCAGATCGCGCGTTGGCCTCTTCGTCATGGCAAGGCAGTACGTAATCCGCACGCTTGTCGATCTCTTCGACAGACTTCCAGCCTTCGTAAGAGTTCACGAAACGCGCAGGGACCCAATGACGCCATTTCTCGGCTGGGTTTGGGTCCAGATTCCGCTCTAAAAAGATCGCATCGCCGACAACGCATATGTCCCCTGCGCTTGTCGCAACCGAGACCGCCATATGACCCACAGAGTGACCCGGCGTGTGGAACATGGTGATGCCTGGCAGAACCTCGCATTCGTCCTCAACCGCCTCAAAGACGCAACCTGCATAGGCCTGCTCAACACCTATGTTGGCCTCATAGGTGCGGTAGTAGAGCGGTAAGGGGTTGTAAGCCATTTCGATCTCAGCCTTGGGCGCGATATAGCGGGCATTTTTGAATTGCTTCATGTTCTGCACGTGATCCCAGTGCAGGTGGGTAAAGACAATCGCGTCGATCTCGTCTGGATGCACGCCCAGTTTTTGTTCCAGATG
>CABZJG010000211.1 GCA_902525995.1 Paracoccaceae bacterium
AGATCAGAGCCGGTAAATTTAACCGCTCCGAAATAGCGGTTGCAGGGGGCTTTTCCGCTTACTCTGCCATCTGGAGAAAAGCGCAGTGTTGCGGCGGCCGGAAAAGCGGCACCATCTAGTGTTTGCACCATCCAGATCGGGCCGGTTACGCTATCCAAAGCCGCCGTAGGATCAACCTGACAGCCGCTTAGAAGCGCCCATAAAGAAAACACAAGGGGTCCAAAGTGCGGTGGTTTAGATATAAACGGCATGGGCCAATATAACTTTTCTGAAAAAGAGGCGAGGCGAAATTAAGCGAAATAATGCCATGGCCATTGGCCAGCGGCAAGAGCCGCTTAGCCTGTGCCTTTGGCTTATTCCAATAAACGGCGGGCAATGACCTGCGCCTGAATTTCTGCGGCGCCTTCAAAAATATTCAAAATCCGTGCGTCGCATAAAATCCGGCTGATTTTATATTCCAATGCAAAGCCATTGCCGCCATGGATTTGAAGCCCGTTGTCCGCCGCCGACCATGCCACCCTTGCACCCAGCAATTTGGCCATGCCCGCTTCTAGATCACAGCGCCGGTCATTGTCTTTTTCAAAGGCGCTGAAATATGTCAGCTGCCGCGCCACCATAATTTCGACCGCCATCATCGCCAGCTTGTTGGCCACCCTTGGAAATTCGATCAAGGCTTTGCCAAACTGCTTGCGGTCTTGGGCATATTGCATTGACACATCCAGCGCAGATTGCGCCACACCCACGGCGCGGGCGGCGGTTTGAATACGGGCGCTTTCAAAGGTCTGCATCAGCTGTTTAAAGCCTTTGCCTTCTTGTCCGCCCAGCAGGTTTTCGCCTTTGACATGAAACTGATCAAAGGCCAGCTCATATTCTTTCATCCCGCGATAGCCCAGAACTTCAATTTCGCCACCGCTCATGCCCTCGGTGGGAAATGGCTCGGCGTCCGTGCCCGGTATTTTTTCCGCAAGAAACATCGACAGGCCGCGATGATCAGTGCTTTCGGGATCGGTGCGTGCCAAAAGTGTCATCACATGGGTGCGCGCCGCATGGGTGATCCATGTTTTATTGCCGGTGATTTGGTAATCATCGCCCTCTTTTGTGGCCCTTGTGCGCAAGGTGCCCAAATCCGATCCGGTGTTGGGTTCGGTAAAGACTGCGGTTGGTAAAATCTCGGCGCTTGCAATTTTGGGTAGCCAATGGGATTTTTGATCGTCGGTGCCGCCACATAATATCAGCTCAGCAGCAATTTCAGAGCGGGTGCCAAGCGAGCCTACCCCGATGTAGCCCCGCGACAGCTCTTCTGAGACCACTGCCATCGACGCTTTGGATAGCCCAAGCCCACCAAGGTTTTCTGGAATGGTAAGCCCGAACACCCCCATCTCGGCCAGTTCGTCAATGATCTCCATCGGGATCAGCTCATCTTTTAGATGCCACTCATGCGCCACCGGTTCGATGCGTTCACGGGCATAGCGGCGAAACTGCTCGCGGATCATTTCCAGCTCTTCGTCAAGCCCCGAGGTCCCGACAGTGACATCGGCATTGTTGTCCTGCATCAGTTCGACCAATCGCAGGCGGGCCTGTTGCGTATTGCCGCTCTGGCTCAGAATGCCGACCTCTTTGGTGATAAAGCCTTGTGCTGCTGCATCCGATATGCCGATGTCGTGCAAGCGGATTATTTCGCTCTGGCTGATGGAGATACCACCTTGGATTTGGCTTAGGTATTCCCCAAAGCAAATTTGCAGAATAAGCGCTTCAACCTCGCCAAAACGGGTCTCTGCATTTAACTTGTCTGCCCACTGCTGCATTTGCTTAAGCGCTTCTGCATAAGTGGCCAGCCATGCTAGCCCATGTGCGGCGGTTTGATGTTGCTCAACCAGCGCCGCCGATACGCGGCCCTCGGCGCAAACCTGATCGCGCAGCGCTTGCGCGGCTTGTGTCAGTAATTGATCAACCGCCCCAAGGCTGCTTGCCGTCAGGTGAAGAAGATCATCTAGAATGCCCTGCTCGGAAATCCCGATATGCTGTCCTTCATATGCCATGAATCACTTTCCTTTTGGGTTGTGTTTGTCTTAGTCATTTTGCACCTGCAGCGCAATAAAAATGCACATGCAGCATAAATTTTGTTGTAATATTTCGCATCGGATTTTTGAGGCAAGGCGCAAATTGCTGTGCTAAAGCATCCCTATGGACTTTATTTTATATACTATACCCCCGTCACTTTGGGCCTATGCATTTCTGATTTCAATCTGTGCAGGACTGGTCAAAGGTATCGTTGGCTTTGCATTGCCAATGGTCTTTATTTCCGGCCTAAGCCTTATCCTGCCACCTGAAATGGCGCTGGCAGGTTTGATATTGCCAACCTTGGTTACAAATGGCGTTCAAGCCTTGGCCCAAGGTCCAAAAGCTGCACTTGTGTCCACGCGGCAGTTCAGTGTCTTTTTGGTGTCTGGTTTGGTTTTACTATTGGCCAGTGCACAACTTGTTTTGCAAATCCCAAGAGAGGTATTTCTTGGGGGCATCGGTATTATGGTGGTGAGTTTTTCACTGCTGCAACTCAGTGGGTATCATTTTCAGGTGCGCCGTGAAAACAAAGTTGTCGCCTTTTTGGTGGGATCAATGACAGGATTCGTCGGGGGGTTGTCGGGGGTTTGGGGGCCGCCAACGGTGGCCTATCTGACGGCAATGAATACCAAAAAAGAAGATCAATTGCGGGTACAGGGTGTGGTTTACGGTCTGGGGGCGGTTGCGCTTTTGTTTGCACATATCACGTCTGGCATTCTAACCTGGTCAACCCTACAGTTATCCGCGGTTTTAGTTCTGCCTGCTATGGCCGGTCTTTGGATCGGGCGTCGCTTTCAAAAACACATTGATCAAGCGCTGTTTTCCAAGGCCACTCTTGCGGTTTTGGTTGTGGCGGGCTTGAACCTGCTGCGTCTTGCTTGGGCAGGGTAAGGGCAATTGGGGGCAGGTTTTTATCAAAACC
>CABZJG010000212.1 GCA_902525995.1 Paracoccaceae bacterium
TCGATCGCATCATAGCCGACGCCGTAACAGCTGATGAGCTTGAGATTGGGCATAGCCTCAACATATTCGGGCCTGATCCCGTCTTGGCCGTTGGTAGACACATATTGGATTTTGGTTCCGTGAATAGAAAGCCATGCGAGCGGATCGGCCATATCCGCCAGCTCATGAATGGTAAACTTTGCCGCCAAGCGCACGCGCATGGTGTCGGTGACCTCACCAATCAATAAAAGCTCTGCCAAACTTATGCGTCCTGTGTTACGTTTTGCCTTTGTTTTCCGAGACCTTCAATGCTGAGTTCCATAACATCCCCCGTTTTCAAGAAAACCGGATCGGGTTTGATCGCCTCGCCCACACCTGGAGGCGTGCCAGTGCTGATCACATCTCCGGGATGAAGCGTCATCAGATTTGATAGATGTTCGATAATCTCCGCAACGGTAAAGATCATGGTTCGGGTGTTGCCATTTTGCATCCGCTTCCCGTTCACGTCCAAAGTCATGTCCAGATTTTGCGGATCGGCAATTTCATCGCGGGTGACCAACCAAGGCCCTGTAGGGCCAAAAGTGTCACAGGATTTTCCTTTGGTCCATTGACCGGTCAGCTTTTTTTGAAAATGGCGCTCGGACACATCGTTGACAATGCAATAGCCCGCCACATGATCGAGCGCTTCGGCTTGACTGACATATTTTGCAGTTTTGCCAATCACTACGCCCAATTCGACTTCCCAGTCGGTTTTGACGGATCCACGCGGCATCGAAACATCATCATTGGGGCCGACAATGGCAGAATTGGCTTTACAGAACAAAATCGGATGCTCTGGAATGGCCGCGCCAGTTTCGGCGGCGTGATCTGCATAATTCAAACCTATGCAGAGGAATTTTCCAATATTACCAACGCAGGCACCGATACGCGGATTGCCTGGGACCTCGGGCAAATTGGCGTGATCTAAAGCGCGTAAAGCCTGCAGGGCCGGATCAGACAGGGTCTCGCCAGCGATATCCGGCACATGGTCCGACAAATCGCGCAGCACGCCATTCGCGTCGAAAATACCGGGTTTTTCAGCGCCCAAAGCGCCGTAGCGAACTAATTTCATTTGTTATTCCTCAATGGTTATCTCTAGGCGTAAATTTACGCGCGATATCGCGATATTGATCCGCATCTTTTAAGGTCATGCCCTCATCAAAACGTCCAACTTTCTCGCGGAAATATTGCTGCCAAGGCGATTGGTTTTCCGGATGCGGGTAGCCCTCGGCTTCAAAAATGCGGGCGCGCTCGGCCAATTCATCCAACGGCACCAACATATCGGCTGTGCATTTATTCAGATCAATACGAACACGGTCACCAGTTTTCAGCAGGGCAAGCCCGCCGCCTGCGGCGGCCTCAGGTGAGGCGTTTAAAATTGATGGGCTGCCAGAGGTGCCAGATTGGCGGCCATCACCAATGCACGGCAAAGCCTCAACCCCTTGCTTCAAAAGATAGGCAGGCGGGCGCATATTGACCACCTCTGCGCCGCCCGGATAACCGATGGGACCCGCACCGCGCATGAAAAGGATAGAGCTTTCATCAATGTTTTCGGCCGGATCATCAATCCGGTGGTGAAAGTCCTCTGGTCCGTCAAAAACGATGGCTCGCCCCTCAAAAGCGTTCATATCTTCTGGGTTCGAAAGATATGCTTTGCGGAAATTTTCGCTAATCACGCTGGTTTTCATGATCGCACTGTCAAACAGATTACCGCTCAAATTGATGAAGCCCGCATCCGCAAGGATTGGCTGGTCAGCTGATTTAATCACCTCTGCATTCTCTGAGCGGCGCGCGCTGCAATTGTCGCCCATAGAGCGGCCATTAACCGTGAGCGCATCGGGATGTGGCAACAGACCTGCAGCCAGCAGCTCTCCGACCACGGCCGGCACACCGCCGGCGCGGTGATAGTCTTCACCCAGATATTCGCCAGCGGGCTGCAGGTTGACCATCAGCGGCACATGATGCCCGACCGCTTGCCAGTCGTCATTGTTCAGCTCTACGCCCAAATGCCGCGCAATGCCGTTTAAATGGATCGGCGCATTGGTTGATCCTCCGATGGCCGAATTTATCACAATGGCATTTTCAAAAGCAGCGCGGGTCATAATCTCACTGGGGCGTAAATCTTCCCACACCATGTCTTCTGCCTGTTCATCGATCATTGGCGCGCCAAACCGGTTTATTTATGGCACCACAAAAGCTGCGGTTTTGGGGCTTACAAAGTCTGTTGCGATTGATTACATCACCCAAGGCATTCGCTGTAATGCAATTTGTCCGGGCACCGTGGATAGTCCAAGCCTTCACGACCGGCTGCATGCAACGGGCGATTACGATGCCGCGATGAAAGCGTTTGTAGCCCGGCAACCTATGGGGCGGATTGCACAGGCCGAAGAAATCGCCGCGCTGGTGGTTTATCTTGCAAGCGACAAAAGCGCATTTACAACAGGGCAGGGTCACGTGATTGACGGCGGCTGGTCAGGGTAGGAACATGAAGAAAATAGACATTAAAGATTTACGATCCCGCAAATGGTTTATGAACCCAGAAAATCCCGAGATGACGGCGCTGTATCTCGAGCGTTATCTGAACTACGGGCTGACCCGCGCTGAATTGCAATCTGGCAAGCCAATCATTGCCATTGCCCAAACGGCTAGCGATCTTAGCCCGTGCAATCGTCATCATATTGAACTGACCAAACGGGTGCGGGACGGTATCCTTGCCTCGGGCGGCACGCCGATCGAAATTCCGGTGCACCCCATTCAGGAAACCGGTAAGCGGCCAACAGCCATGCTGGACCGTAATTTGGCGTATTTGTCGCTGGTTGAAACGCTTTTTGGCTATCCTTTGGATGGTGTCGTTTTAAATATTGGCTGCGACAAGACCACGCCAGCGCTTTTGATGGCGGCCGCAACGGTTAATATTCCCGCCATTGCCTTATCGGTTGGCCCGATGCTGAACGGCT
>CABZJG010000213.1 GCA_902525995.1 Paracoccaceae bacterium
TTAGTACAATTCCCTATTGGCAGGCCAAAGCCTCTGTACTTTGGCGCAGTGCATTTTCCCAAGATTTTGCGGAGTATATCCCAACCGCGGCGCGCCCAAAAATCCAGCGCGAGGCGAGGTTAATGTTGATCATATATGTAGTGGCTGCGCTGGCCCTATGGTTCGAGCCAAAGATCCTCATAATCTGGCTCGTGCCTTTGGCGGCTGGTTTTCCGTTTTTGCGGCTTTATCTGCTCGCAGAGCATGGGAGATGCGCCTTTATCGCCAATATGTTTGAAAATACGCGCACCACATTCACCAACCGGATAATCCGCTTCATCGCCTGGAATATGCCCTATCACACCGAACACCATGTGTTTCCCAATGTCCCGTTTCATAGCCTGCCGGCGTTACACAGTTTGATGGCGCATCATTTACAGGTGACATCCAGTGGCTACACCAATTTTACTCGCGCTTATGTGGGATCGTTGAAGCGGAAGTGAGATTTTTAAATGGATATGCGCGAATTTTAAATGTTGCTAAAAAGCAAAGCTATTGCGGGCCCGCGCCTTGCGCGGTCATTTGAGTACTCCGATGAGTTGGTAAGATCCTCACGAACCTTGCCTTAGAAACGATTGGCGGCATTTTGCCCCGGCAGACAGTACGTGCTTTTCACGCTTTGCAAGCGGCACCGCGCGCTGCAGAATATTTATATTAACGGATTGCTGCCAACTTGGCGCTCAGATTTCCGCGTGAACGCTGTGGAGGCTGTCGAGGTCGCATATGACACTAAAACGGATAAATACTCA
Source organism: Paracoccaceae bacterium (assembly GCA_902525995.1). Classification (GTDB taxonomy): domain Bacteria; phylum Pseudomonadota; class Alphaproteobacteria; order Rhodobacterales; family Rhodobacteraceae; genus CABZJG01. The sequence continues at coordinate 789 of CABZJG010000213.1, forward strand.
GGGGCTCTCGTTATGGCCGAGGTCTATAGCTGCACAGATCAATACGACAAGAAGTCTCTTTGAACATGCATGAGAACATATGCGTTTTGAGCCTTTATCGTTTTAACAATCTGCCTCTTTTTCAATAGGAAACCTAAATGATAAACAGCTTTGATTTTGCCGTCATCCCCGGATCGGGCGGTATATATTATGATTTCGGCGGCGAAATCGGGCGGCATAAAGCCGGGCTTGATTTTTGCTGGGTTGACGATGCTGATGCGCCGATTGATTTAAACGGATACAGACTTCACTTCATCGCGTCGGCTGGCGGTAAAACTGTTTTGAAAATTGAAACGCCAGCGATCACATGGCAGGCTTCCAGCGGTGAGATTATCGTGCCGCTTGGCCATGCAGACACCCGCGAACTCGGCAAGTACAATTTTATAAAATACACACTTGAGGCCCGAACAGGCGATGAGCAGGATGTGTTTCTAGTTGGGAAAATTTCTACAAAAGGGTATGCCAATGCTGATTAAAAAAATGATGCCATGGGCAGTATTTTAAAAGTGCAAAATCAGTCGAGCGAGATATTCAAAATAGTGAGCGCCGGGCCGCAAGGTATTTCTGCTTTTGGTGTATGGCAGGCAGAAAACCCCGGCAGCAGTTTGAACGACTATTTTGAAGCAATAAAGGGCGCTGACGGTGCAAAGGGCGATAAGGGCGACACTGGCGCTGACGGTGCAAAGGGCGACAAGGGTGACGCTGGCATTGACGGCGCAAAGGGTGACAAGGGTGATAAGGGCGAGGCTGGCACAACTGAAAATTTTAGCGTGATCAATGCCGACGCGCGAATATTAATCAATGCAGATAATCCAGTTGTAATCCTTTCCGGTGACATAGAATTACTAAAACCAAAAAAACTCCTGATTTCAGGGGTTATTAATGGAAACTTTAATCATGTTTGTGGCCTTGCAGCATATGTTAATGGAAATCCGATTAACCAAGGCACTGGGACCAACCGTTGCCACGCGGACTGCTTTCAAATCATGTATGGCAACGGCAGTTCAAGTTATATGTGTCCGATCCCGTTTGAGACTTCCACAGAGATATTGGATTCAGGGACACATAAAATTGAACTTGGGGTCATTTCAAAATGGTACAACACTAAACGCACTATCTACATCAACAACCGTAGCTACAATGACATGGCAAGCAGTTCTAGCTTAATAGTGAGGGCAATCTAATGGATCAAATTGAACGTGATTTTCTGTTGTCAGAGGGCATCGTTTTTGGCGATTACTGGTTTGACGAAAAAACCGCACATAGCTTCATCACCTTGGTGACATTCGCTTAGGTCAATCAAATGCTTCATGTAAACTGGCCTAAAAAGATGCGCCAATGGGTGCATATCCCTACATCGCAAGCCGTCCATATATGCAAGTTAATAGTCGCGGAATTACAGTCCATCTATCAACGAAAAGTGCAGACTGAGTAGTCAAGTTGTCAAGCTGGTAGGTCACTAGCCTCTTTTTTAAGATTGGAATCCACGATTATAGAAAAGCGAGGCTCTGCCACTTGGTCCGGGGCAGTTATTGCAGGCTTTGGGGGGCTGACAATTAATCAATATCTGGCCATTAGCGGCTTTTTTCCAGCCCTGTACGGCTTTGGTGTGAACGTCTTGCAGAAGACACAAATTGTAAAAATCGAACGCGCAAAGTTCCGCAAAGAATTGGCTGAAACCGATGACAATTGACGAAATAACGGCCGCAATCATTTCGCGTGAAGGCGGTTATGTAAATGACCCTGATGATCTTGGTGGGCCGACAAAATACGGTGTCACTCTGGCCACGGCGCGGCTGCATAACTTGGATAAAGATGGCGATCGGCGCGTCACCGCAGAGGATGTAAAACGGCTGACAAAAGCCGATGCAGAGCGGATTTTCATTCACTCATATTTTCGCAAACCCAAGATTGATAAACTGCCCAAAGCGCTGCATTCAACGGTGTTCGATATGCAGGTCAATGCCGGGGCAAATGCGATAAAAATACTACAACGGCTTTTGGGCGAATTTAACCAAACTGTCAGCGTTGACGGGGCGCTGGGCCCTCAATCCATTGGCGCGACCAAAGCGGCATATAAATCTGCCGGATCGCTCTTTGTCGATGCCTATGGGATTGCGCGGCGAAACTATTATCTGGC
>CABZJG010000214.1 GCA_902525995.1 Paracoccaceae bacterium
TAGTGACAATTCTAATTTGTCCTGCGCGGCCAGTAATAGCTTTTCTAAGGTAACGCCTTTGAAACCGCAGGCAAAGGGGTGCCTGCGGCGCCTTGATTTATGTACTACTCTGCCGGGTGCACAGCTCTGGCCTGTCTATTTCTCTCGCCCAACATTAACATGGCAGGTGTAACAACCAGTGTCAGCACTGTTGCGACCACCAAACCACCTGCGATGGCAGATGACAGCTCGGTCCACCACTGCGTCGAAGGTGCGCCGTAAACGACTTCACGAGTGAAGAAGTTGAGGTTCAAGCCAATAACCATCGGCATCAGGCCGAGAGCCGTTGTAACGGACGTCAGAACGACAGGTCGCAAGCGTTGTGCACCTGTACGCAGCGCGGCCTCTAGGGACGACTGCCCTGACTTTTTTAGATCATTGTAGGTGTCAATCAAGACGATGTTGTTGTTCACCACAATGCCGACCAAAGCAATAACACCAATCCCACCCATAACGATGCCAAAAGGACGGCCCGTTACAATCAGACCCAGCAATACACCCGCAATAGAAAAGATAATGGCACTCATCACCACGAATGCTTGGAAGAAATTGTTGAACTGCAACACAAGGATTACGAACATCAAAAAGATCGCTGAGATGAAAGCCCCAACGAGGAAGATCATGCTTTCCTGCTGATCTTCGGCCTCTCCGGCAAAACTGAACTCGGCGCCCTTCGGCAACTCCATTTCGTTCAATGCGGCGGTCAAGGCGATGACCTGATCGTTGACAAGGAACCCTGGAGCCACGTTGGCCTCAATCGTCGTAACCCTTTTCGTCAATCCGGCGGATGAAGCCAGTGCGTTCAGAGGGAGCAAAGGTAACAAAGTTTGAGATTGGCACTAAACCGGATGATGTTGGCACGCGCAGGGCGCCCAGTTCGGCAAGAGAGCGGTCCTCACGCGGGAATCTGACACGAATATCCAAAGACCCGTCAACATCATCAGGCGATAGTCCGCGACGGTGATGCCTTGTGTCAACAGTTGCACCGCTTGCCCGAGCAGGCTGACATCAGCTCCAAACCTTGCGGCCTCTGCACGATTCACCAAGATTGAAACTTCAACTCCAGGAACAGGACGAGTGTCCGTCACGTCGGTAAATCCACCCAGTCGGTCCATCATGTCACGAACTTGAACGACTGCAGCGGCCTGCACGTCGGGATTACGGGCTGTGATTTTTAGATTTACGGGTTTGCCGGAGGTGGGTCCTCCGCTTTCCGTTTGGACTTGTACATCGATGCCCGCTATATCAGAAACACTTTCTCGGATATCTACACCTATTTCAGCTGCCGTTCGGCGTTTATCCCAAGGTGTTAGCTCCAACTGTAACGTCCCGATCGTTTCTTCGTCACCTTGGCCAGCAGACATCATTGATCGCGCATAAATGCTTGCGATTTCATCATACCCCAGCAGGCGGTCTTCTACCGCACGGACCAGCGCGTCTCTTTCGAAGATCGAAAAGTTGTCACGGGCTCGAACTTGCACCTGCATAAAATCCGGCTCAACCGACGGAAAAAAGCTCACACCATTGCCAAACTGGCCATAAGCTCCGAAACCGCTCAGTAACAGCGCTACTGCCAACAATAGCGTCGCTGCAGGGCGCATGATGGCCCATTCCAATAAACGGACATAAGCACCCGTGAAGCCACCAATATCGCGAGGACTACCAAGTTCCGCTGCATGAAGCGCTGCTTTTTGTTTGGCTGTCTGAGGTTGGCGTTTTCCGATAAGGCCACCGACCACCGGGATAAAGATGAGCGCCATGAACAAAGATGCAAACAGGGTCAGGATGACAGTTATCGGTAGGAACTTCATGAATTCGCCCACCATGCCGGTCCAGAACAGAAGCGGGAAAAATACCGATAGCGTCGTCGCCGTTGATGCAATGATTGGCCAGGCCATACGTTTGGCGGCAAAGGCATATGCCTCTGGTGCAGGCGCGCCTTCTTGTAACTTGCGATCGGCAAGTTCAGTGGTCACGATGGCCCCATCAACCAACATCCCAACCACAAGAATAAGCGAGAACAACACGACGATATTCATCGTATAGCCCATAGACCAAAGCGCAATGACACCGGCCAAGAAAGCCCCGGGAATTGCAAGCCCAACAAGAATTGAGGACCGCAGGCCAAGGGCAAAAACAATCACGATCATCACTAGGATTACGGCAGCGATTACGTTGGCTTCCAGATCATTTAGCATGTCTTTAACTTGTTTCGACTGATCTTGCAGATAGGTCACTTCAACGCTTTCGGGCCAATCCACACGCATCTCTTCTACCAAGGCCCTTACTTCGGCGACTGTTTCGATGATGTTTGCACCGGAACGTTTTGTAACTTCTAGCGCCAAGGCGGGCTGGCCATTGATGCGAGCAAAAGAGGATGGGTCTTCAAAGGTACGGCGGACAGTAGCGACGTCGCCAAAAGTGACAACCGCATTGCCGCGCACCTTCACTGGCATTGCCATCACGTCTTCGATATCCGAAATCAGACCTGGCACCTTAAGGACCATCCGGCCAGAACCGGTCTCGATAGCCCCTGCTGCAATTAGCTGATTGTTTCGAGTGATTTGCTGGATCAATTCATCGAATGACAGATTGTAAGTCTGAAAAACAGTCGGGTCGATCAATACTTCAAGAAACTCAAACCGCTGTCCACCTATTTCGGCTTCCAATACACCTTCAAGGCCCTCAATTTCTTCTTGCATGTCCTCGGCCAGCGCATTCAGCGTCCGTTCCGGTAGAGGACCAGAGATAATGGCCGTGATGATCGGGAATAATGCAGTGTTTATTTCCGTGATCGTGATATCCCGCGCATCTTCTGGCAGATCGCTTTGTGCGCGGTCAGCAGCTTCACGTACTTTGTCGAGAGCCTGGTCATTATCGCCGCCAGGCGTAAATTCCAACTGGATGCTGGCAAAC
>CABZJG010000215.1 GCA_902525995.1 Paracoccaceae bacterium
TAATGGTTTTAATAAGACTGAAATTGCTGAAACATTAGGTGTTAGTAGAATGACAGTACATAGGTGTTTAAGTAAGGTCGCTTAAAAAGTAAAAACTTTTTACTTTTTTATAAAACTTTGCTCTTCAGCAATTTTTTCAAGTGCTTTTGCTACTGCATCAGCATCAAGTTTTCCTTCCCTCATATTCTTAATTAACATTGCCGCATTTCCTAAGTCTTTAGCTTCTTGTCTTTCAGCCACATTTGTATTCTTTTGCAAATCATCAATAATTTTATCTACTGCAACATGTCCATAGTGTCGTTCTATCTGTGTAACACTAGTTCCCATATTTTTAGCTAAGTTATAAACCTCAGTACCAGCTTCTAAACGTAAAGTAGCGTATGTGTGACGTAAGCTGTATAAAGTTCGATTTTTAATTTTTTCTTCTGTATCAGTTGTGCCTAACAAACCTATTTTTCTCAAAAAGGTCTTAAAACTAACACCTACATCACAAACCTTTTGTTTTCCGTCCTTGTCCTTTGTATAAAACACTAAGTCCGTATCTTTATTAAACTCGGTTTTTTCTTTCCATTCTTTTAGCTCTTTATCACCAATCCAATCACTATGTGGTATTACAGTTCTTTGTCTGCGTACTTTGCTTATATCAGCATCAACATTTATTCTCAGTTTCCCAAACTTATCGTATACAACATCTTTCCATCTAATTTGTTTTGCTTCACCCAAACGCATACCTGTACTGGCTAAAAATAAAATGAACAAACGCATGTGGTAACGCTGAAGTCGATGTAAGCTGTGTTTATTGGCATACTCCCATTTTTCACCCTTACCATTTACATAGTTACTCAAGTTAATTCTTATTTTGTGCCATTCTTTATCATTAAAGTGTGGTCGTCTGTTATGCTGTCGAATTTGATCGTCAGCAAAAGCATCCCTTGCATTTATACGGAGAACTTTATTGGTATAACCTTGTTTACTTGCATAACACCAAGCAAAGAACATGTTTATAATACTAGCTTCACTTCTTGCCGTACCATAGCTCATGTTAATTGCTATGTTCCTACTTTCCCTAGTTTTAGCAGTAGCCCTATTTTTGTTTGCTAAAATGCGATCTTTACCCTCACCCGTTATGTAAAACGCATTTCTCCAATCCCAGTAGCCTGTAAGTACATCATCTGTTATTTCAGTAATTTTCTTATCACCAAAATAACTTTGCATGTATCTATTCCATGTATTTTTGATGTAGGTAACACGCTGTTGTTTGTTCTCATATTTTTTTAAGCCTTCAATATATGAAAAGTATTTTGTGATGGCATTACGGACATAGACTATGTTTACTTCTCTATCGTCCTCAACATAAGTTTTGTATCTTCTAAATTCATCATCAGCTACACGTTTAGCTAATTCCAAATTAGTTTCTTTAGTACTTCGTCTTATGTAGCCTTTTTTACCTTCAATTTTTGCCCTGTAATGCCAAATTTCAGCATCAAGTTCTGGTCGCTTGTAAAGCATCAAACTACCAGTACCCATAATTGGCATATCAACTCTGTCTACATACTTGCTCATTGTTAAAAACTGTAAGCTTCATTTGCACTATTCGTGCATTAACGTAACACACGGACATTGAAAAATAAAGGGAATTTACAAACGTGCATCAAACGTGCATTCATAAAAAAGCACTTAGTTTTTGCTAAGTGCTTAATTTTATTGAATAATTTGGAACAGCAGTACTGTGAAATATCAACGCTTTGAGAACTGGAAGCTCCGGCGGGCTTTGCGTTTCCCGTATTTCTTCCGCTCTACAACCCGGCTGTCGCGGGTCAGGAAGCCAGCGGCTTTCAATGCGCCGCGCAGGGCGGGGTCATAGATTTGCAGGGCTTTTGAAATGCCGTGCTTGACCGCGCCGGCCTGACCTGACAATCCGCCGCCTTTGACTGTGGCGTTTACGTCGAACTGATCTTCGACACCGGCCACCTGAAACGGCTGGCGCAGGATCATCTGCAACACCGGACGGGCAAAATATGCGTCCATTGCTTTGCCATTGACGACAACTTTACCAGAGCCGGGTTTGATCCAAACACGTGCCACGGCATCTTTACGTTTACCGGTGGCATAGGAACGGCCAAGGTCATCACGCACAGGTTCACGAGGGGCGGCGACAGCTTCGGCCGCGACCTCGGGTGTATCAGCAACTGTTTCCAGATCGCTCAGAGATTTGATATCTTCGGACATTAGACAGCCACCCGTGTGTTTTTAGAGTTCATCGATTTGACATCCAGCACTTCTGGCGCCTGCGCCTCATGCGGATGCTCGCTGCCGGCATAGATGCGCAAATTGGTCATTTGCTTGCGGCTCAGCCGGTTGCCAGGCAACATCCGCTTGACCGCGCGCATCAGCACCCGCTCGGGGTGATCGCCTTCTAGGATTTCTTCCTTGGTGCGCGATTTGATGCCGCCGGGATAGCCGGTGTGCCAGTAATAGTTTTCCTGCCGCTTTTTGCCGGTGATCTGGACTTTTTCAGCATTGATGATGATCACGTTGTCGCCGCAATCCATGTGCGGTGTGAACGATGCTTTGTGCTTGCCACGCAGACGCATGGCGACAATCGAAGCCAAACGGCCCAGAACAACGCCTTCTGCGTCGATGATGATCCATTTCTTTTCGATATCTGCAGGGGTTGCAGAATATGTTTTCATAACGGGCGATCCCTTGATATTTCATGTCACAAAGCCGCCGCGGCCCTGTGTGATCTAGAGTGCCGTGTATAAAGACTCAATTTGCACAGTCAAGCGCATTAAAATTGATTTAACACAGTTTTTTCAAATGGTTATAAAATAGGTACTATTTTACCCCATATTTTCACACCCTCAAACCATACTCAGGTCGCCAGTGGCTGGATTGAAACAGATAGCTGATTATTA
>CABZJG010000216.1 GCA_902525995.1 Paracoccaceae bacterium
TTCACATATATTCAAGAAAAGGAAAGTTACTATGGCACATGCGATGAGAATCGACACGTTAGAGTTTTCGAAGAGCTTGCAAGCTGCTGGGGCAGATGAAAAGCTGGCAGAAGCTATTGTCAAAGGCATCACAGGTGCTGATACATCTGAACTTACGACCAAAGATGATTTGAAAAATACCGAAGCATTGCTGAAATCAGAAATCAGTGAGGTTCGAACCTCTCTTGAATCACAGATCGCAGATGTTAAATCAGATCTTAAGTGGATGAAAGGGATCGGCGCCGCAATCCTTGCTGCGGTCGTCATACCGATGCTCACCGAACTTTTGTAAACTCACTTCGCAACTCGAATTCCAGCGCCGTCCAATTTGGGCGGCGTTTTGCATTCCATCAGCACCAAACCTTGCGCTGCCCACCGTCATACGGCCGCGCAAGGCTTTCCGAAATCAAAACCCGCCCAACATCACGGCCGTCAATTACCAGCCAAGCCAAAAGGCGTCCGTACCGGTCTTGTTCAGCGCGGCTCACCAGCTCGATGTCGGTCGCACCTTCCAAAAGAGAACGCAACCTGCCTTTGGCATCTTGTGCCAAACGCCGCTCAAGGTGACACCTGCCCGACAGTTCCGGTGTATCAAACCCCATCAATCGCACGCGGGTCGTTTTCCACTTGATCGTGTCCCCATCAATCACCGTGATGTCCTGCCTCTGCACCTTTTGGGTTTGATAATCCCCGTACCAATTTGCACACTCGAGCGGTGTAACAACATCCGCCTTGATGTTTTATGGCTTCTGGCCCAAGTCTAGGCCTTTGCCTCTGCTGCCTCCTGCAGCATATAGGTCTTGACTTGGCCAGCGCCCTTGACGGTGATTTCGCCTCTCAGTTCAGTTTTATACTGATCTTTGATCGCTTCATAAAAGTTTTCACTGATTTGAATCTGATTGGGAATGCCCGTGGATTCCATGCGGCTAGCCATATTCACACTTTCGCCCCACAGATCATAGATGAATTTAGAAGTGCCAATAACGCCGGCAACCACAGGTCCGCAGTGCAGTCCAACACGCATTTTAAATTCGGTTCCATTGCGGCGATTAAATTCCTCTAACTTTCCTAGAATACCTAATGCCAGTTTTGCCATAACCTGAGGATGATTTTCATTTGGCGTTGGCAGGCCACAAACCGCCATATAGGCATCCCCCATCGTTTTGATTTTTTCTACGCCAAGCTCTCTTGCAACCTCGTCAAAGGATCCAAACAATTCATCCAGCATGGTCAAAACTGCCATGGCGGGCATTTCCTTTGACCAAGCGGTAAAGCCCACCAGATCGGTGAATATAATGCTTGCGCTAGGATAGGCATCTGCAATGTTGGATTCACCGCTCTTTAAACGCTCTGCGATCGGGGGCGGAAGCACATTCAGCAATAATTTGGTATTTTCCTCGATTTGTTTCTCGATTGCTGCGCGTTGATCGCGCAAATTCACCACCATATGATTGAAGTTTTCCGTCAATAGGCCGATTTCATCTTTGGATTTCACCGGCAACTCAATTGTCGTATTGCCGGAACTCACCTCTTGGGCCGCTCCTGCCAATGCCTTTATCGGGCCAATAAACCGCCCAGCAACCAAGGCTGAAACAAAGCCAACCCCCAGCGCAATCAGAACCGCAAATAACGCAAGGTTTTGACTAAGATCTACAACTGGAGCAAAAGCTTCTTCTGCATCAATTTCCGAGATGACTGCCCATTGATCATCACCATATTTAAGTGGCGTGTAAGAACTCAGAACAGAAATTCCCCGGTAATCATCAATAATCGCTGTTTCAGTTTTGCCGGCTAGGGCTCGTGTCGCCGCCTGCGTTTGAACATTTTGCAATAGAATCGAAGTATCAAAATTATCCAATTGCTTGATCGTTTTTTCGGGATATGAAAGGCCTCGGAGGGCCTCGAAATACCCATTGCGATATTCAATCAAAAACCGCGATACGCTGCGCATTGAACCATCCGGGCCAACCAAATAAGTTTCACCGGAATTTCCTAACCCGTCGTTGATCCAATTTCGCCCACCCGTCATGATTTCATTTATCCGGTCCACAGGAAGCTGGAAAACCAAGACCCCCACCCGTGTATTCCCCTCGTATATTGGGCTGCCTACAAAAGCGGCCGGCGCTCCGTAAGACGGTTCATAATATTTGAAATCGGTAAACTTTACAGCATCGGGAGTCTTGAGCTCAAGCGCTGCCTGAAATGCATCTGCAATGTTTGATCGACTAAATGCGCCTGTTATCAGACTGGTGGCATAGTCAGTTTCCTTAAATACCGAATAGATGATTTCACCGGTTTCATCATCGATGAGAAAAATATCATAATAGCCAAATTTCTGCAGATAACTTCTAAAAATGGAGTGATACTTTTCATGGACCGCACTATAGGCACTGCCGTCCTGTGCATTGTTCATCTCGTCTTTGCTGCCCACCGGGGCTGCATTTTCAGCAATGTAGTGGTGCTGTAAATATATAGAAGCATCTGAGTTTGGTAAAAACTGTTCTAGCTTCTGAACTTCATGCGACCCTTTTTCGAGCCTAGGCAGAAATTCACCCTCATAATAAGTATAAAGGGGGCTGCCGACTTTGACCATTTCTGCAGTTTCCGGCGCTGCCGCCAGTTCCCTGGATAACGCCGAAAATGCAGATTTATATTCCTGCATAGCATCAATAGTCATCCGGCTTTGCGACAGGGTTTGTATTTGTGCTTCGATAAACTCAAGATAATTGCGCATCTGGTTGCTTTTGATCGCCCGTATGGCTGTCAATTGGTTGAAGGAAAACTCTTCCAGAGCACGCTTACC
>CABZJG010000217.1 GCA_902525995.1 Paracoccaceae bacterium
ATGCCGTCAAATTAGGGTTGGAAATTCATTGCGTGGTGAAATCTTAGCAGAACTCTTATGACTGATGGCTTGACATCGGGCCCGCAACCTTGTGTATCGGCACAAACTTACTTTACCCGCTCGAAAGGTCAAACCTATGCATGCCTACCGCAGCCATACCTGTGCTGACTTGAATGTGTCCCATGTTGGACAAACTGTTCGTCTTTGCGGATGGGTTCACCGCGTACGCGATCACGGCGGTGTTTTGTTTATTGATTTGCGCGACCACTACGGAGTGACGCAGGTGATCGCTGATGCAGATAGCCCGGTGTTTTCGCAGGTTGAAGAATTGCGCAGCGAGTGGTGCATTCGGATAGATGGAAATGTATTGGCCAGAGATGAAAGCCTCATAAACCCAAAGCTTCCTACTGGGGAAGTCGAAGTGTTTATTCGGGACATGGAAGTTCTGGGTGCCTCAGAAGAACTTCCTCTTATGGTGTTTGGTGACCAAGAATATCCCGAAGACACCCGTCTTCGGTATCGCTATTTGGACTTGCGAAGAGAAAAGCTACAAAACAATATGAAATTGCGTTCTGACGTGGTGGCCTCGATCCGCAAACGGATGTGGGATGTGGATTTCAGAGAGTTCCAAACCCCGATCATCACAGCTTCAAGCCCGGAGGGTGCGCGCGACTTTCTTGTTCCAAGCCGCCTGCATCCCGGTAAGTTCTATGCTTTGCCACAAGCGCCGCAGCAGTTCAAACAGTTGATCATGGTGTCCGGCTTTGACCGATATTTTCAAATTGCGCCTTGTTTTCGGGGTGAAGATCCGCGCGCAGACAGATCTCCAACGGATTTTTATCAGTTGGACATGGAAATGTCTTTTGTAACGCAGCAGGATGTTTTTGATGCAATCGAGCCGGTTCTAAAGGGCGTTTTTGATGAATTCGGTGGCGGTCGCATAGTAGATCAGGATTGGCCACAAATTTCTTACCGCGATGCGGCTCTTTGGTATGGCACTGACAAACCGGATTTACGCAACCCGATTAAAATGCAGGTTGTGAGTGATCATTTCCGTGGATCTGGTTTTGCCATTTTCGCCAAGCTTTTGGAGCAGGAAGGTACCGAAATTCGGGCTATACCAGCTCCGACGGGTGGAAGCCGTAAATTTTGCGACCGGATGAATGCCTTTGCGCAAAAAGAGGGTCTGCCGGGGATGGGTTATATCTTTTGGCGCGAGGGTGAAAACGGAATGGAGGCCGCAGGTCCTTTGGCCAAAAATATTGGACCTGAGCGCACCGAAGCCATTCGTGAGCAATTGGATTTGGGTGTTGGCGACGCTGCATTTTTCCTTGCTGGTAAGCCGAAAACTTTTGAAGCTGTGGCAGGCCGGGCACGCAATGTGATCGGTGAAGAACTTGACCTGACAGAAAAAGACCGTTTTGCCTTCGCATGGATTGTGGACTTTCCAATTTATGAGCAGGATGCTGAAATCGGTAAAATTGATTTTGAGCATAATCCGTTCTCGATGCCACAGGGTGGTATGGCCGCTTTAGAGGGCGATCCTTTAGAAGTATTGGGCTATCAATATGACTTGGCCTGTAATGGATATGAATTGGTCTCTGGTGCCATACGGAACCACAAGCCGGAAATTATGTTCAAAGCGTTTGAAATAGCAGGTTATGACGAAGCTGAAGTACGTAAACGTTTTGGCGGAATGGTAAACGCGTTTCAATATGGGGCGCCTCCACATGGCGGTTGTGCTGCCGGTATTGACCGGATTGTGATGTTGCTTGCTGATGAAATGAATATCCGCGAGGTTATCATGTTCCCCATGAATCAAAGAGCCGAAGATTTGATGATGGGGGCTCCAAGTGAGCCCTTGACTGAACAGCTTATGGAGTTGAATCTTAGGGTTATTCAACAAGACTAGCGGACAAGTTATAGGTTTTCTTTTCTGTAAGCAGTCATTAGCCTGTTTCGGCAGCAACATTGATTTTAGCTGCTGGATCTCGTGCTGGAAAGCTATCATGGCCTATAATACCCTCGGTGAATTGGTTTCGGGCTGGGTTTCTCCTCAGTGGCCTGGACCTATGGATATTACTGGGCGCTTTGTTCACCTACCCCCCTTATCTGCACAAGAGCATGCCGCAGATTTATATCAAGCATTCCGCGGTTATGATAAAATCTGGGATTATATGGCTTCTGGCCCCTTTATTTCTTCGGCTCAGTTCTTCAAATGGGTGTCGGACACGACTGCAAATGATGACTGTGTTTATTTTGCACTACGCGATTTATCCACTGGTCAACTGGGAGGGGTTGCTAGCTATCTTCGTATTGCCCCCAATCAGGGCAGTATCGAAGTTGGTAATATAGCTTTGGCTCCTCACTTTCAAAAGACCACAGCTGCAACCGAAGCAATGTATTTGATGATGAAATGGGCGTTTGAGGCAGGATACAGACGGTATGAATGGAAATGTAATGCACTCAATATTCCGTCAAGACGAGCTGCTCAACGTCTTGGATTGAGTTACGAAGGTGTTTTTCGTCAGGCTTTGGTGGTCAAAGGCCGCAACCGTGATACTACTTGGTTTGCGGCAATTGACAAGGATTGGCCGGTGCTGAAAGAGGCGTTTGAGGCTTGGTTGGCACCGCAGAATTTCACTTCAGAGGGTAATCAGAAAGAGCGTTTGGGCGACCTTACTGCTTTGGTGCGGGTTGCTTCTGACCCAGCGCTTTAATTTTGGACTAATTCAGTTATGCGATCCCGTATCTTTGTTATTAATTTTTTGATGTTTCTATCTTTCAAAGCAGCGATAATTTCAA
>CABZJG010000218.1 GCA_902525995.1 Paracoccaceae bacterium
CCGCCCCCACACCTATATCGACGCGCCCGAAGATCGGGCCGAGGGCGAAGCGCCAGATGATCCACAGATGCATTTCAGCGCTGATCCAGATGCCCGTTGGGTAAAGAAGGGGTCCAAATCCACACTCGGCTACAAGGGCTTTGCCCGCACAGATGAAGAAGGCTTCGTGGACAAGGTCCACACCACACCCGCCAACCAAGCAGAGAGCCCACAATTTGAAACCATGATTGAAGGGGCTCATGCGCAACGTGTGTTGGCGGACAAGGCCTATGCAAGTAAGGCCAACCGAGCGTCCTTACACGGCAAACACCGCGACGGGATCATGCGAAAGGCGGTTCGCAATCGTCCACTGCGCGCGTCGGAGAAACGGTTCAATCTGTTGATTTCCAAACGCCGGTTCCGGGTTGAACAATGCTTCGGTACGATGAAACGCCTCTTTGGCTTGCACCGCGCACGCTACTTTGGGCTCGCCAAAACGCACGCCCAACTCGCAATGGCGGCAATCGGACAGAACCTACTCAAGGCCGCAAACAAAATCACCCTCAACCCGCAAACCCTCGCAATCGTATAGCCAAACAATCAAACGCTTTGTGTCCGCTGAAAACTCAGCGGAACAAGACGAATGAGCAGATTCTTGAAAATCACAAATTCTGGCCCATTACGCAGACGTCTTTCAAAGGCTTTCAGAGCGGTCACATATGAGCCCAAAGAGGTGTGAAACGACAGTGGATCCTGTGGTGAATACCCCGCGCCAGCATCCAGCATCAATGCCACGTCGCGCACCGATCGCGCCATGGGGCCTTCGACCCACAGCGTGTCAAAAGGTTGCAGGCGCGTGCCGCGTGGCACCACGCCGGGGCTGGGGCGCAGCCCAACGATATTGTTAAAGGCCGCTGGGGTGCGCAGGCTCCCCCCCCAAGGTCATTTCCGGTGGCCAGCCAGACCTGACCACTGGCAAGGGCCGCAGCCGATCCGCCAGACGACCCGCCCACGGTTTTGCCCAAATCAAAGGGGTTGCGCGTGACCCCGAACACCGGATTGAATGTGTGCCCGCCAGCCCATTCCGGCACGTTGGATTTGGCTACCGGATTGGCGCCATTGCGTTCCAGCTGGGCAACGGTCGCATCAGAGCGCTGTGCAACATGCGCTTTGAAAATTGGTGAGCCATATGTGGTCCGCACGCCGCCAAGATCATTATAATCCTTGACCGCAATTGGCAGCCCCATCAGGCTTTTGGGGGTTTGCCGCTCGGAGGCCAGATCAAGCTTCTGCGCCCTGTCGCGGGCCCGCTCAAAGGCGCGGATTGGCAAGGCATTGATCGCCCCGTCCACCTCCTCGATACGGGCGATCGCCGCATCCAGTGCCTCTAAAGGTCCAAGCGCGCCGGTACGCAGCAAAGAGACCACCTCATGTGCAGGTAATTTCCAAAGCTCTGAGACCACCATCCCAACTCCCTTTTTGGGAATGATTGTTCAGCTTTGAGTGAAATGAAACCCTTTTTGTCAAAATCGACGCAGAATTTTTCCCGTACAATGCGGCAAAATTCATTTCGGATACCAAAATTTTTTACGAGAGAGAGCGCATTAACCGTAACGCCGAACGGTTGCAGATGGGGGGATGAGATGGCCCTAAGGCCATCTCATAAATTCAATTAAGCCTTTGCTTTATCCGTCTCTGTGACGGCAACATTCCAGATAATCACACCGAAGGCGATCTTGTTGATCACATCAGCGAGGTTATAGATAATGTTGAGCGACGCGGCCGAGGCTTCTGGGCCCGCACCAGTAAAGTAGCCCATGAAATATCCCAGAGGATAAATCGCCCAGCCAATGGTCACGATCCAGCGCATCGTTGAGAACGCGCTTTGCACTGATTCAGGTGCTTGATCTGAAGCCACCTGTCCAGCTTCACCAAAGAAGATTTCATAAAGAATGTACGCCCAACCGGCCATTCCCACGACAAATCCGATCAGCGGGCTGATGTAGCCGGCTTCACCGGCATATCCTGCCGCAAGCATGACCAACGTACCGATCATCAAGCGCCAAAACACGCCCCCAGAGACATTCGTGATTGCTCTTAGAATGAGATAGAACTCAATCATCAACAGCGGCACGGTGATCAGCCAATCGATGTAGCGATAAACCAATGGCGTTGAGCCTGTTTCGACCCAAACATCCCGCATGTAAAAGTAATGCACGGCGGCCACCAAGGTCACCAGACCCGACACTGTTAAAGAGGTTTTCCATTTACCCTCGACGCGCTGCGTTTCCAAAAAGAAAAACGCTGTCGACGCCACCAGAGCCATAGAGATTAGCCAAAAGGAAATTCCGACGAAATCATCGGACTCTAAGTTTGAGCTAGCCGAGGCAAAGGTGGGCAAAAGCATGAGACCAGCCGTCGCTGATACAAGTTTTAGTGAAGATAGTAATTGTTTCATTGTCTTCGTCCTCCAGAGATTCAAGAAACCATAACGCACGTCAAATTGCAGACGCTTTAAAATGCAAAAGGTCACACATTTACCGTCTGGGAGGAGGTGTGCTTGTACAGCTTCTTACTTTCACAGGTAAGTATCTGCCCATTTCCGTCATTAACGTCTCCCACAATTAGAGAAGCCTGAAGAGAAACTTTACATGAGTAAAATTATCTTGAGTTTTACATTTTTCAAGCAATTTGTTTAAAAAATTTTTTAATATGAAAATTTAAATTAGATATTAATACAAAATATTGTTTTTATTATATTTTTATAGTTCTGATAGCGTATTTGAT
>CABZJG010000219.1 GCA_902525995.1 Paracoccaceae bacterium
CGGCGCCTCAAAAGGGCTTTGAATGTTGCGCATGCGGTGAAAGACCCGCCAGGAGGCAATGCGGCGATCGAGTGTGGAGGGGGCAGGGCAGTCAAATGTCTTGCGCAGCCCCTTTTCAATCAATGTTTCTACCGTTTGTTGCGCAGCGCTTTGCTCATCGCTTAAATCGCGGCTGTGATCGAGTATGAAACGAAGGCCAACCTCTTCGCGCTCCGGCCAACACAAAGTTTCCCCAAAGGACAAATCTTTCCAAGCGGTAATATATATCAGATCTCGTTCATAGGCACGCAGGGTGTTTTCGGGAGTGCCTCGGATATAAAGATCTTCCAGAGCTGCACGATCTTCGCTGTTTAGAGCACCAAGCGCTGTAGGATTGAGTGGGGCAGGTGGCGCTTTCATTGATTAACTCTTGATTAAAGTACGACTGCGTCGTACCAATGAGACTGGAGATGATGCAATGACAGTCAAAACATCGATATCTTTGGCGGAAACACATGCTAAATTTGCCAAAGGGCTGGTAGAGCAGGGGGTCTTTCCCTCGCTAAGCGCAGTGGCACAACACGGAATTGAACTTATTCGGCAACGCCAAGAAGCGGAGCATACTGATACGGAAGCGCTTAAAGCATTGTTAAGCGCACGCGCAAAAGGCTCTTTTGTGAGCTTGGAAGGGTTCAGCGGCCGCGTTGAAAAAATGCTCGCTCGAAAACGATTGACCAATGATTTGGGCAATTGAGGTTTCTGTCGCAGCTGAACACGATATTTAGTTATTGTTTGAGCATCTGATTGAGAGCTACATGTCTTTTGGAGAGCCACGCGTGATGGCTGAAGAGCGTGCGGTTGAACGCATTCATGATGTTCTGGATAAAATGAACCGTATTGGGACCGCTCCATTTCGAGGCAAGGCGTATGATCACCTTTTATCTGGTTTAAGGCAGTTGACATTGGATCACGCCATTTATTGGTACGTTATTGACAAAAACAATAAGACAGTTCGTGTTCTGGCAATTTTCTATGGTGGACAGGATCACATTCGACAAATGTTGCTGAGGCTTTTGATAAGTGCCGAATACTAGGGCGTCCATGGACTCTATTTTCTTCGTAGTCTCTCTTATCGAGCTCGTATGTTTTCGGCGCTGCTTCATGTGCTGAGATTGGCTGTAGGGGTTGTTTGTGTCAATATGTGATGACTGTAAGCTTATCCCTACTTTCTCTACATCGACCACTTTTAACCAGTGTGGTATGATTTCCATGATTTAAACTTCTAACGACATGGCTTCAGACAACAAAGGAACCTCGACCGTGAAAACCGTGACCGCTAAACAAGCCCACAGCAATTTGGGCGCCGTGATGGAGGACTCACAGCATGAGCCTGTGATTATCCAAAAAAACGGTCGCCCGTACTCGGTGGTCATTTCTGTGCGTGAATTTGAAAAAATGGGTATCCGTAATTCATGATTGATTATTTGGCTTTTCACGTGTAATCAAAATCGCATTATATGGTTGTTTTAAGCGAGGAGCAAAATGAAGGATCATATCTCAGAAGGTGATAAGACTGTTCCGTTACACCAGCCTAGGTTAGCTGGTGATTATCAGGTTCTCGTTGTGGATCCACCGTGGAATCAAGGCAAAACTGGAAAGCGCTCAGTTCGTCCAAATCAAGGTACAAGACTCGACTATCCAACGATGTCGAAGGCCAATTTGACGCAGCTGCCGGTTGCGGATTGGGCCGCTGATCAGTCTTTTTTGTGGCTTTGGGCGACTAACAGCAAAGACAAATCAACGGGGGAGCCGATTTTGCGGACGGCTTTCGATCTGATGACCTGCTGGGGCTTTACATTCTATACCATGGTGACGTGGAACAAGCGCACCGGGCCATGCCCCTTTGGACCATACCAGATCACTACGGAGCATGTTTTGTTTGGCTATCGCGGCAAAGCAGTATTCGAACGGGAGAGTTTGGGCAAGATGCAAACATGTTTCACAGAAACTCCCACAGCGCACAGTGCAAAGCCGGATTCTTTCTATCAAACAATAGCATCGCATTTCGCCGGCAACCGGCTCGACGTCTTTGCGCGTCAGGTGCGCGATGGGTACGATGGTTGGGGCAATGAATATGGTAGCTTGACCGTCGATGTACAACGCCCGAGAAAGCTGGCGCTTCGTGCCTAAGATAACGGCTATCGAAGACGCCGGAAGGGGGGATCGCAAGCGCATCTTCGTTGATGGCGCGTTTTGTGTGCAAGTCCGCAACCGCACCTTTTCAGCGATGAACCTGTCGATTGGCCAAGAGATATCCTGTGCCGAACTCCATGACCTTGAGGCACACTTCTGGAAACACAGTTACGGAAAGGCATCCTGGGAGAAGGAAAAGTCCCGTCTCAACAGAGTGCGCGATCTTTTGCGATGGGCAGATGAGCGGGCCGAAGCATTCACCACCGGGTTTGGCGCGGACTCTACGGAATTTATCCGGGGCCACCCCGACGAAGTGGGCAAACCAGACATCGAGGTGAAGCTGAAAGGGCAGAACATATCTGTCTTGATGATCGAAGTGACCGGAACTGAACACCGGCGCGGTTCTGATTATTGGGTACGCCCCGATAAACTAAGCTACGCACAGGCGCATCAGGAAATGGACGTGTGGTTGATCCTGCACTACGCCCTCCCCCGCGAAAAATTCGTGATCATTAAGCCCAAGGCGGATTTTTCTTATGAGGCCCGGAATTTTGACATTCGCGGGGCCGTCGAACACTAC
>CABZJG010000220.1 GCA_902525995.1 Paracoccaceae bacterium
ACCGCGGGATATTTCATCATGGGCGCGCTCGGGTCGGTGTTGATCGGGCCACTGGCCAAAGCCCTAAGGCTATCGCCCACCGCGCAGGTCAGGATAGTGCCGGTTTTTTTATTGGCCGCCCTGCTCGCCTTGGGCTGGGCGGATCACGCGGCGGGGTTTGTGCTGCTTTATCTTGGCTTTATGTTGCTCTACGCCATGCTGTATCCGGCGGTGTTTACTCAAACAAACCGGTTTGCACACAATCAGAACCGACAACCATGCAAAGCCTGATCAGCCTGTCGTTCCGATTTGGCAGCGGCATGATTGTGGCGCTACGCCGAGCCGGAAATTGAAGCCAGTGATTAAGCGTCCAGCTCGCTGTCCCAATAAAGGAAATCCATCCAGCTTTCGTGCAGGTGGTTGGGCGGAAACTGACGCCCCGCATTGCGCAGCTCTTCGGCGTCTGGCTGGCGCGGCGGGCGGCGTAAATTCATCCCCGCGCGGCGCAGGCTTTTTGAGCCTTTCTTAAGGTTGCAGGGGCTGCAGGCTGCCACCACATTTTGCCAGCTGGTCACCCCGCCGCTTGCGCGCGGCACCACATGATCAAAGGTCAGATCTCCGCGTGCGCCGCAGTACTGACAGCAAAAACCATCCCTTAAAAATAAATTAAAGCGCGTGAAGGCCACGCGCTTTTGAGGTTTTACATAGTCTTTTAAAACAACCACAGAAGGGATTTTTATTCGTGTCGTCGGACTGTGAACGTATTGATCATATTCCGCGACGATATCGACCCGATCCATAAAGGCGGCTTTAACCGCATCCTGCCAACACCACAGCGATAAAGGATAATAGGACAAGGGACGGTAATCTGCATTCAGCACCAGCGCCGGATGTTGCCGTAAGACCGACGGGTCACGTACAAATTCAGTTCTAAAATCGCCTTCCATTAAATCGTGCCTCGTCTTTCGCCTTGCCCCTGCTTTTGGATATGATCTAGGACTATCCTTTCCTTCACTATATATCGTGGTCGCTTTCTGACAACCCCCGTTATCTTGAATTAGGTAAACTTTAGGATGCGCATGTAACACAGCAATGACACATCCAAAGATGCGCGATCAAAGCCCGAGCTTATCACGCATAAAGGCAAGCGCCACCGACAGCCCGTCTGGGGCAATGCCGTGGCCTGTCCCTTTCTGGATATGCGCAAAGACATCCTTAAACCCCGCGCTTTGCAAGCCTTCGGCCGCCTCGGGCAGCGATTGCACCGGCACCATTTCATCTTGATCCCCATGCACCAGCAGCACCGGCGGACGGCTGACCACTTCGTCGACCAGCAATTCCGGCTCGATCAGCTTACCGGAAAATCCGATCACCCCGGCAAATGGATCGTCGCGGCGCGGCGCGATATGCAGGCTCATCATTGTGCCTTGGGAAAAGCCAAACAGCACAAGCTGCTCTGGCAGCAGATCATTGTCAACCATCAACGCATCCAAAAATGCATTAAGATCTTCGACAGCCGCCTGCACTCCAAGGCGAGAGGCTTCTTGGCTTGAGCCGTCAATCCACGGAATGGGAAACCACTGATAGCCCAACGGGATACCTTCGCAGCTTTCCGGCGCATCGGGCGCAACGAAAAGCGTATCGGGCAAATGTTCCCCCAGCGGATCGGCCAAAGACAGAAGATCTGCGCCATTAGCGCCATAACCATGAATAAAAACCACCGCCGAGCGTGTATTGCCCGAAACCGGCGCGCGCTGCTCTGCATTTAAAACCCGTGTCATCGAATGCCCTCTCGCTGTTTGGCAATTTTGTAATAAGCCCAGAGCAGCCGCGCTGCAACCGCTCTCCATGGGGACCAGTCTTCGGCCATTTGCCGCAGGGCGCGTTCACTTGGCCGCTCGGGCAATTCAAACAAAATACGCGCCGCTTCTTGCAGCGCCAGATCACCGGGGGCAAACACATCGGCGCGCCCAAGGCTGAACATGGCGTAAATCTCGGCGGTCCACACACCTATTCCGGGCACTTCGGTTAAGGTGGCGATGACCGCATCACTTGGCGCATCGCGCAGTGCAGCATAGTTAATGCGCGCTTCGGCCAAGGCCCGCGCATAGTGGATTTTTTGCCGGCTTAGGCCCGCTGCACGCAGGGCTTCATCACTGGCCCCTTGGATTTTACGCGGCCCGGTCAGACGCGCATCGCGCAGCCGGCCCCAAATGGCACTGGCTGCGGCCACGCTGACCTGCTGACTTACGATGGCGCTGAGCAATTGCGCAAAGCCGTCCGGCCGCCGCCGCAATGGCAGCGTGCCCGTCAGCGCAAGCGCTTTTGCAAACCGGGGATCGCTGGCGGCGAGCCACTGCGCGCCTTCGCTCACGCAGGCCGGTGCGGTTATTATTCTTTCGCTGTGCATTTTCCCCCAAAGTTTGATGACGCCAGAGCGCAAACATGGACCAAGCTGTGATCTACCTTACTTGGTATAATCTGTACAGCAATGCGCCCTGCCCCGATGCCCCTGTGCACCTAGGGTTAGAACTCATAACCAGAATATGATTGTTGCTGCGAGATAGAGTGCGGATCCGAAGGTATGGGCACATCGGCCCTAACGTATGGCGATGCGGCGCCAGTCCTTGAGCAGCGCATCACCGCCCTTAAAATCACTGCGCTGCCCTTTGGTCCGATGGCACCGAACGGGCCACCCGAGATTGCCCTATAAAGCCTGCAGCTTTGTATTCAGGCCACCCTTGCTTCGCC
>CABZJG010000221.1 GCA_902525995.1 Paracoccaceae bacterium
GTTGTAGTAGTTGTAATCGGCATGGTCGATATAGCTCTCAAGCAAGTCCTCAACGCCAGCTTTAGAAAGAACCTGAACACACCGTAGTGCCACGATGGCTCGACATTCTGTATTGCTGTGTGCAAGCTCGTGGAGAACAACCTCATTGGACAATGAACCGAAAGTTGAATTGGGAATCTGTTTAAGCAAATGCAAGCGAACCTGCGTGTCCAGCTCCAAAGCAAGAAGGTCAGCAATTCTGCCCTTTCCGAGTGAGAGAAGAGCTGCAGCCCGCTCTTTGGCGAAAGATAAACGTGGGACTCCTAGAGCGGGAGTAAGATAATTTTTCTTTTTACCAAGATTTAGAACTCGGTTAATGTCTTGCCACCCTCCATAGCGTTCTAAAAACTTAATGATTTCCGCATCTGCATCAATTTCCATAGAATCAATGCAATTTCTGACCCGATTAAGATCATTAGATTTCTTTAAGCCACAGAGCGCTTTGATCGCCGAATTACATAGATCGCTCTGGAAAGTAGCGGTCAAATTATCAAGAAGTTCTGGTGTTTTGTTGTCTGAGGCTAAATTCTTACCATAACTTGACTTTGAGATATTAAGGTATGAGGCGAAACTGTCCTGCAGTCCTTCTCTCATTCGAGAGATAGCCTTGCTTGGGTGCAACTTGAAAAGCGTTTTCAGACACTCATACTGCATAGCATCTTCCTCAGCCCGCTTCACTAGCTCCGCTGGCGAGAGTTCCGATAGTCGATTTGCTCGATACGTTTCCAATTGTGTTCTGTCCGTTCTACCTGGCATACCAAGTAAACCGAAGGTCCCGGGCTTCTTGATCTTCAGTGCCTTCTCTAACACTTCCTCTTCGAGTTTCTTGCCTTCGCGGTACAGGGTTTCAGCCGCAATGAGCCGCAGCTCTACACTATCGTCTGTCAAAAGTTCGTTAGCTCTATCCACGGAGATCTCTTTACGTTCGAAGAGAGCGTGGGCCGCACCAATTCGCACCTCGTCGGATTTAGCGGAAAGACACAAATCGAGGACTTCAGTAGTCAGTGATTGCGGGTTTTCTAAAAGTCTGTTCGCGAGTTTGCTATCAATGCTTGACAGTTGCATTTCGCAAATTCGCCTTAGTGCATCTTCAATACTTCTTCTCGCGATAATCTCGACGATTGCCTCATCTACGTCGGATTTTTTGATGGGGGGCAGATCGGCGGAAGCCGCTTCGATCAAAGGAATGTCCTCTTCCGAACCGTTTGCCCTTAGGAACGAGACAACCGCCGCTAGAACGCTCGCTTCAGTTTCTTCGGACAGCCAGTCTTTCAGAACGTCAGACTTGTTGTAGCTTCTACCGTGGGTCGGCAATGAAGATCCGAAAAGTTGCAGAAGTCTGATTGCTCCAACCTGTTCAGAAACTGTTCCTAGCGTGGCCAGAATGCGAAGCCGATGGGTGTAGTCAAATCCTAAATTAATTTTGGACAACCACCGCCACAATGGAGCATTTTGGTCCTCAAAGCTAGCCACACCACAATCGAGAAGTGCGGTAAGCTCCTGACGTGATAAGTTAGCGTTCCGATAATGTCGGAAAACAAGATTTGCATCATGTGTGCCTAAGTGCGTCTCATCGTTACCTGATCGCGAGATTGATGCAGCTATGAGACGAAGTCGAGCCACCTCGCTTGGCTCAGTGGCATCCCAATCGTCCGATCTGTCGAGTATCGCCGACAGGAAGCGCTTTGCTTCTTCCTCAAGCAATCCAGATGCATTTGCAGGCGACCTCTCGCCTTCATTTTGGGCCATCGGCGGTTGATCATCTTCTTTATTATTCCCTTCTGCGATGCCCCGATCATTAAATTCTTTCCAGCCAATTGCCGTTAGTTTTTCACGGACAGTGCTTTTGAAAGAGTCCATTCCGTTAAAGTCACGAAAGAATATGGTCTTTTCATCAATGCGATTTTGACGGAAATCTAGGACCTTCTTGATTTCCTGACCTGGCTGGAAGCCCGAGGGTATGTCGATTGTCTTAAAGAAGAGGGCCATGTCTTTCATAAGCCCTTTCTTTATGCGCTCTGCCGAACGGTGATACTCCTCTTCAAATCCGGATGTATACCCATCGGGTTCATTTGAAGGTTTAGACCCCCATTTGTCCCCGAGTACGCCTATGAAGTAGGCGCACTCATCGAGGTTTTGGTTAATTATATCTTGCGCTCGCTGATAGCCGGGAATTGTCTCCTCCCATCCCATAAGCTTAAAATGCAGGCCCCAGTGCTCGCTATGTTGCTGATTGATCTCTTGAACTACAGCGTGAGCTGCTTCACGTTCATCGCTCAATCCACCTGGCGAACCAATGAAAACGCGGATTAGCCTCAATTTTTCTTGCAACTTGCACCTCACCTATTTTGTAATATAGCTGGGCAACTTTTAGCGAACGTCGGCTCTCTGATCTGACTAAAAAAATTCAAAGAATAAGTTCCTCTATTCGCAATCCACTCCTCAACATATTTTTTATATAAGCCTGTGAGTCAACTGCTTTTATAAACCAGCACAAGAAGGCATTTAATGTCTGCTGTGAATGCTTCGCTGCGTCACCATGCACCTGCAGCGAATGACCGCTTCCCCCCCCCAAAAAAAATCACACATCCGCAGTCCAAAACCGATATCTTGTCTGCCCCGTCATCTCGCGGATAAGACCGGCGCGGTAAAGGGCTGTGATGTTGCGGTTGATGCTGGGCGCAGAAGAC
>CABZJG010000222.1 GCA_902525995.1 Paracoccaceae bacterium
CATATCAACAGTTGCGCCTTTTTTCTTTCCACAGAATGAGCTAAGCCTGTTCTATGCTGCTGTCAGTGAGTGATGTATCCGTAAGTCGCGGGGGACGTGTCCTACTTGAGGGCGTGACCTTTGATTTGCAGGCGGGTCGGGCAATCGTTCTGACCGGAAAAAACGGGATTGGCAAAACCAGTCTTTTGCGAACGCTCGCTGGTTTGCAAGATGCCAATTCAGGGCGCGTTGATGTCCCGCAAGACACGGTGGTATATTCGGCACATTTAGACGGTATCAAATATGCTTTGAGCGTGGCCGAGAATTTGCAATTCTGGGGCGCGGTTTTTGGCACATCAAATTTGGATGTCGCCTTGGAAACATTTGAACTTGAAGATTTGCGCGATGTAATGGCAGGCGCACTTTCTGCGGGACAAAAGCGGCGGCTCGGGCTCGCACGGTTGCTGGTGACCGGGCGCAGTATCTGGCTCCTTGATGAGCCAACAGTTTCGCTTGATCTTGGTTCGGTAAAACAATTGAACAAAGTTTTAAACGACCACCTTGGGGC
Organism: Paracoccaceae bacterium; assembly: GCA_902525995.1. GTDB lineage: Bacteria > Pseudomonadota > Alphaproteobacteria > Rhodobacterales > Rhodobacteraceae > CABZJG01. Next base: position 548 of record CABZJG010000222.1, read on the forward strand.
AGGCGGATCCGCCATAATAGCCACGCATACTGCGCTGGATTTAAAGGGGCAAGAGGTCACAATAGACCTTGGTAAATTTGCCGCCCCCAAGACAGGTTTAGCGGCCAGTGAAGAGGCTTTCTTATGAACGCTCTTTTGGTTCGGGATTTAAAACTGGCAATTCGCGCCGGTGGCGGCTTTGGCTTGGCGCTTGCGTTTTTTCTAATTGTTATTGTGCTGGTGCCTTTGGGTGTTGGGCCAGAAATGGACATACTTTCAAAAATTGCCCCTGGTGTGCTGTGGCTTGGGGCGCTTTTGGCCTGCCTTTTATCGCTTGATCGTATTTTTGCGCTCGATTATGAGGATGGAACCCTAGATCTTTTGGTGACATCGCCCTTGCCATTGGAAGCGGTCATCATCACAAAAGCACTTGCTCATTGGATCACCACAAGCCTACCGCTGGTTGTTGTTGCGCCTTTGCTTGCTGTTCTGCTTGGCCTGCCAGCCAACGGGTATTTGTGGCTCGCCATATCGCTTTTACTGGGCAGCCCAGCGCTCAGTTTAATTGGAACCTTTGGGGCTGCTCTGACCTTGGGACTGAAACGGGGCGGTCTGCTCCTGTCGGTTTTGGTGCTACCGCTGTACATCCCAACATTAATCTTTGGGGCTGAGGTTGCGCAGCGCGGGATCGACGGCGCAGCTGTGCAAACACCGCTTTTGCTTTTGGCGGGGATCAGTTTTGGCACTGCGGCGGTTTTGCCCTTTGCTTCTTCGGCTGTGTTGCGTATCAACCTCAGATAAGGCGTTGCAATATGAATGAATATTTAGGGTAAACGATGTCGCTGTGGGAATATGCAAACCCGGTTAAGTTTCTGAGACTTTCCAGCAAAGTTTTGCCTTGGGCTTGGGGGCTTGGGGTTGCGTGTCTTTTTATTGGCTTGGTCTGGGGGTTCTTTTTTACACCCGATGATTACCGCATGGGATCGACAGTCAAAATTATCTATCTTCATGTACCCTCGGCATTGATGGCAATTAATGCGTGGTTCATGATGCTTGTTGCTTCGCTTATCTGGCTAATTCGCCGCCATCATGTCAGTGCATTGGCCGCCAAGGCCGCTGCGCCGGTTGGTGTTGCTATGACGCTTATTGCGCTTGTCACGGGCGCAATTTGGGGCCAGCCGATGTGGGGGACTTGGTGGGTATGGGACCCCCGCTTAACCTCATTCTTAATTCTCTTTCTGTTTTATTTGGGGTATTTGGCGCTCTGGGCAGGTATTGGCAATCCGGATACGGCTGCGGATTTGACCTCAATCTTATGTATTGTCGGTTCTGTTTTTGCGGTTTTAAGCCGCTACGCAGTGAATTTTTGGAGCCAAGGATTACATCAGGGGGCATCTTTATCTTTGGACAAGGAAGAAAATGTTGCGGATGTTTTCTATCAGCCACTTTTGTTTTCTATTGCCGGTTTCGTTTTGCTGTTCTTTGCGCTTGTTTTGCTTGGTACGCGGTCGGAAATTCAATTTCGGCGGGCACGGGCGCTGTCGCTTAGAGGAAATGCACAATGATGCCTGAATTGGGAAAATATGCGGTTTCGGTGCTAAGTGCCTATGGGGCCACAGCGATTATTTTTGGTGTATTGGTTGTCTATGTTTTACGCCGAAGCGCCGTGGCCAAAGCCGCTTTGGCGGCCCAAGAGACATCAAAGGATGGCTAAATTTTCGCCAATGGCCATTGCGCCACTTCTCATCTTTGCCGTTTTGACCCTGTTATTTTTTCTAGGCATGAATGGATCAGAAAAAGATGAGTTGCGCTCGACTTTAATCGGCTCCAGCGCGCCTGCAATAACGCAAGTCCCATTGGCTGGATATCCTGCGGTTGCGCCAGAGGACCTACGCCTCGGCAAAGTGGCATTGGTTAATTTTTGGGCCAGTTGGTGCCCGCCGTGCCGTGCAGAGCATCCCAAGCTCTTAGAATTGGCTGCCTCTGGTTTGCCCATTATCGGGGTCAATTTAAAAGATGATTCTGATGATGCCGCTGCCTATTTACGTTCTTCGGAAAACCCTTTCATTTCAATTGCCTTTGACCCCAAGGGACGAACAGCGATTGACTGGGGCGTGACCGCGCCGCCTGAAACGTTCATCATAGACCAAACAAGAAGAGTGGTGTTTCGATTTGCGGGCCCATTGATTGGAGCCGATTATGA
>CABZJG010000223.1 GCA_902525995.1 Paracoccaceae bacterium
GTCAGGCGTATTCTTGCCGAGTTTATGCGGCCGCGCATTTTATGGCACGCAATGACCTGCCTTTTTCGAAAAGGCCCTTCCCCCGAAACCGCCACAAAAGAGGCAGAGCACCACACGACCCCAAACCCATGGTGAGAGAAAGACATTGAAACCACTGAACCCCATAGAAAGCAAAATGACCGGAGCGGATTTGTTGGTTGCTTCTCTTAGAGCCAACAATATCGAGACGATCTACAGCTTACCGGGCGGGCAATTGGACAATCTGTTTGATGCTATCCAGCGCAGTAATGGCGGTTTGAAGCTGGTGCGAACGCGACATGAACAGGGGGCAGCCTATATGGCCTTTGGCGCTGCGCGCTCAACGGGAAAACCTGCAGTTTTTTCTGTCGTCCCGGGCCCAAGCATAATGAATGCAATGGGGGCGCTTTCAACCGCTTGGGCCGTGAACAGCCCGGTGCTGAGCTTAGCAGGGCAAATTCAATCTAATGCCATCGGTTCGGGGCGGGGTTATCTTCACGAAATCCCCGATCAGTTGGCAACCCTATCAACCCTTGTAAAGTACGCGAAACGTATTCCGACGGCGCGAGACACCCCAGCCATGGTAAATGGCGCTTTGCTCGCCGCCCAAACCGGGCGGCCGGGGCCGGTACATCTTGAAATGTCGCCGGATATCATGGGACATGAAATCGAAGGTATCGCCTGCACTTCGGCGGATATTCCATCCGCACCCTGCGCCTCACCGACTGACATTGAGGCTGCAATCGCAGCCCTGGCTTCGGCTAAGCTGCCGTTGATTTATGTTGGCGGCGGAGCAACAGAAGCCGCAGAAGAAATCACGCAATTGGCCCGCACCTTAGAAGCGCCGGTGACATGCTTTCGATCTGGCCGCGGCATTATAGATGACGATGATTACCATGCGCAGGTTTTCCCCGCAGGACGCAGGCTTTGGGCCGATGCAGATGTGGTCTTTGCCATTGGAACACGGTTGAAGTACCCGCAGCTTTATTGGGGGCTGGATCAAAATATAAAAATCATCCGGCTGGATATCGATCCCAAAGAAATCACACGGTACGAAAAGCCGGTCGTTTTTCTACAAGGGGATGCAAAAGCCACACTGAAAGCTTTACTGCCTGCACTGGCCGCCGAAATAAAAATTCCACCAGCGTCGCGGCGGCACGATCTGACAAAGCTCAAGGAAAATTTAAATGCCGAAATGCAGCGTAAACTTGGCCCGCAGATGGCATATCTCAGCGCTATTCGTGATGTACTGCCTTCCAATGGAATTTTTTGTGACGAAATTACCCAAATCGGGTTCACCTCTTGGTTTGGTTTTCCGGTTCACCGACCACGCGGTCATATCAATTGCGGCTTTCAAGGCACGTTGGGCTACGGGTTTGCAACAGCTCTTGGCGTGAAAGTGGCAAATCCTGACACGCCTGTGGTGAGCGTGACCGGGGACGGCGGATTTTTGTATACCGCCAGTGAACTTGCCACAGCCGTTGAATACGGCATCGGATTGGTTACGGTTGTCTTTAACGACAACCGCTATGGCAATGTCTATCGCCAGCAAAAAGAATGGTATGACGGGCGTTTTATCGCTTCTGACTTACATAATCCTGATTTCATTCGGTTTGCGCAGAGTTTTGGCGCCGACGCAGAATATGTGGAAAATCCCGCGCAATTGCGCGGTGCACTTGAGCGTGCCTTTGCCCGCAAGGGTCCCACTATCATCGAAGCGCATCAGGCCCATGATTTACCGACCCCCTGGCAGTATATTCTAGAGCCGCCAGTGCGTGGGCCAAATGCCGACGCCGGAGGGCTGACATGATGTGCTTCTGTTTCAAAAACCGGCTTGCCCTGAAGTTTTTTGCGCCAAACCGCATTGGTATTTACCAGAAAGCAGAGGGTTAAAACATGGCCGGCAGAACCATCAAAACATCCACACCCCTTGAGCCCTACAAACAAGGCGAAACTACCATCGAAGGGCAGAAAGACATTATTAAACTTTCTTCAAACGAGCTGCCCTATCCGCCCAGTCCGGCAGCATTGCAGGCTTTTGTGGACGCGCAGGCATACCTCAGCCGGTATCCCGACGGCTCACAGTTTGCACTAAGAGAAGCAATTTCGAAAATCCATGGCATTTCCGCCAACAATATTTTTGCAGGCAACGGCTCAGAAGAAGCCATAGGGCTGGTCATCCGCAGCGTTTTGTCGCCGAGTGACGAGATGATTATCAGTGAAAATAGTTTTAAAATGGCGGAAATTTATGCCAACTCTGTCGGTGCCAAGATTACAAAATGCCCAGAGCGCGATTATCGGGTGGATGTGCAGGCCATCCTTGCGGCAATCACCGACGATACAAAAATCGTCTATTTGTGCAGCCCAAATAATCCCACAGGAACGTATACAAAAAAGACAGAGCTTTTTCATCTTGAAACTCAGCTGCCCAAAGATGTCATCCTTATCATTGACGCAGCCTATGCCGAATTTGTTGGCGAACCTGATTATGACAGTGGGTTAGCGCTGTTTTCACCACACGGGCGGGTGGTTGTCACACGCACCTTTTCAAAAGCCTATGGCCTGGCAGCCCAGCGCATAGGTTGGGCCGCTGCGCCAGATAAAATCATCGATGCGGTCGCCTGTTTAAGAACCCCGTTTAATACAAATACCGCAGCGCAAAATGCCGCTACCGCAGCGGTGCTTGACCAAAACTATC
>CABZJG010000224.1 GCA_902525995.1 Paracoccaceae bacterium
GGATAGACAGATTTTAAACCGGGGTCCTTGTCGCATAGAACCAGCATATGTAACCCGCCCGCTAACCGAAGCGGCACAGAAGCAGCGCTGGCTGAGCGATCCCCGGGCCAATTGAAAAGAGCATCTGAAACAAGATCACCTGGTGCCAAACGATCAGCTAAGAGTCGCATGAGCTGGGCCATAAACGGCGATCCAAGGGCAGCGCAATGAACGGCCTGATGACGGAAATCTTCCCTTATGGTCATTTAAATTTATCAATTAACCTTTGCAAAGTGCTTTTGGCTTCCGGTGTTTCAATAGTCTTTTTATCCGCTTCTGGCGATTCACTGTTTTGTGACACTTTGGGGGATTTTGTGGGCTTGTTGGGGGGTGGTACGGCGGTTTTTTGAATTCTGAGTGCCACCGCATTCATAAAGCCGCCAGTATCCGCCTGCGCCAATTTGCCGGCGCCACCTGCAATCCCGTCCAGTAAATCAGCCAGCCAGTTTTGATCCGCTTTGGCAAAATCACGCAGAACATAACCGGCAACCGCATCTTTGTGGCCGGGATGTCCAATGCCCAACCGCACGCGGTGATAGTCGGCACCGATATGTTGATGCAAGGACCGAAGACCGTTGTGGCCCGCATGACCGCCCCCACTTTTGACGCGGCACTTTCCAGGTACCAGATCCAACTCGTCATGAAAAACAGTAATATCGGTTGGTTCCAGTTTGAAAAATCGCATTGCTTCGCCGACGGATTGACCAGAAAGGTTCATAAAGGTCTCTGGTTTGAGCAAAATGACTTTTTCATTTCCGAGACGGCCTTCACTCATACGTCCCTGAAACTTACTTTTCCATGGCCCAAAGCCATTTTCGGCTGCAATCTGATCCAGTGCCATAAAGCCAATATTATGCCGGTTGTGCGCATAATTTGCACCAGGGTTTCCAAGTCCGACAAAAATCTGCATGGCTATTTCGCGGTTCCGATCACTTTATTATAAAATCTTGGCATATGTTTACCCAAGAAAAAAGCGGGGCAAAAGCCCCGCTTTCAAAAATCCATGTCGCGAGAAGTATTTATTCTTCTTCTTGCGCTTCTTCAGTAGCGTCTTCTTCTGGTGCAGCTTCGTCCTCGTCAGAAGAAGCAGCCAGACCTCGAGGCGCGGAGATATTAGCAATTACAAAATCCCGATCGATGGTTGGCTTTGCGCCTTCCGGAAGATTGACCGAAGAAATAGTAACAACGTCGCCGATGTTTAGCGCAGACAGGTCGATTTCTATTTTTTCCGGAATGTCGCCAGCGGTCACAATCAATTCGATCTCGGGCCGGACGATGGTCAAAACGCCGCCTTGTTTGATACCCGGAGCTGTGTCTTCGTTGACAAACTCGATGGGGATGAACAAGTTAATCTGTGATGTCCGACGCAAGCGCATCAGGTCGAGGTGTGTCGGAAGATCTTTGACCACGTGGCGCTGCACATCGCGGCAAATGACGCGGACATCTTCATGGCCTTCGACTTTAAGATTAAACAAAGTTGACATAAACCGTCCGGCTTTTAGGCGCTTCAGCAGCTCATTGCGGGGTATTTGTATCGGGAGCGGATCAATGCCGCCGCCATAAGCTACACCTGGCACCATGCCATCACGGCGTGCTTGACGAGCGGCGCCCTTGCCTGTCCCCGTCCGTTCGATCGCTTCAAGATCTGGTATCTTTCCAGCCATTTAAATCTCCATTGGTTAAAGAGGGCTCCTCCAAGGCTGTAGCCCTTCATGAAGCCGCGTACATAGACCAGTTGCACAGGATTTAAAAGCCCAAATTGAAACTGGGGCTTGCGTGAGTGCTGCAAGCATGTCACAGGCGGATTTATGATCAACAAACACTTGATAAATGCATCTTGGGCACCGCTTTGCGCTTTTGTTGTTTTGGGGTGCTGTTGGGGCGCTTTTGCAGCCTTGGTTCCGGATTTGCAGGCGGCAATAGGCGCAGGTGATGGGGAATTAGCTGGGGTAATGCTGATCGCTGCAATTGGGGCGATCACGGCCATGCGCTTTGCTCCGTGGCTTGATAGCCGGTTGGGCCGCTATGGCGTGATAACATTATGTGCGGCAGCGCTTTTGGCTTTCCAACTGCCCGGTTTGATGAACACTTGGACTGGTTTTACCATCGCTATGTTTCTGTGTGCTGCATCAACAGGTAGTTTGGACGTGGTCATGAACGCGCATCTGTCTCAGATCGAGGCCCGTGAAGGCCGTCCATTGATGAGCTTTCACCACGCCATGTTTTCATTTGCCTATGCAATTGCTGCGTTTGCCACCGGTCTCATTCGCGAATTTGGAGGCGGAGCTGTCATCAGCTTTGCGATCATTGGTGTTTTCGGCTTGCTCATGCTGCCCTCAATGATTTTGCCAAAGCAGGTAGATCAGACAAATAGTTCAAGCGGTGCGACCAGCGCCGGTGCCAATCGGTTTTTAGTATTGATCGGCGTTGTTATTGCAATTGCCTTTATGGGCGAGCAAACCTCTGAGGGATGGTCTGCCCTGCATTTAGAGCGCTCCCTTGGCGTTGGCGCGGCGCTCGGTGCGATGGGGCCTGCAATTTTGGGGCTTACAATGGGTGTTGGAAGACTTGGTGGGCAAGCCATGGCACAGGTTTTTTCGGAAGCTCGGGTTATTTAGATTGCAGCCTTTGGCTCTGGGCTTGCCGCAACGGCTATAAATCTGCCGCTGACCTA
>CABZJG010000225.1 GCA_902525995.1 Paracoccaceae bacterium
GACGACACGTGAAAATTCAGGCGGCTGGGCGCACGCACTCACAGGGCGTATCATCGGTTTAAGCATGCTAAACACGGTGGGGATTACGGCTCTGAAGCATTTGACGATTATCCAGTTCAATATGCCGGAAGTGGTGCGCTCTGGGGAATATGGACATCTTGCTACATTGGCCTATTCCTACAGGTTGAACGAAGGTTATGTCCCACGAACAGAATACCTTGAGGACGTTGCTGACCTGCCCGAATTTTCGTTGATTGTGGGCAGTGACGACGAAGCTTTCTATCCCAAAAAAATATGAAGAAGTCATGAGCGCGGTGACCGGTAAGGGAAGCTATCACATTTTGCCAGGAGAAAAACATCTCAGCATCGTCGATGCGCCCGAGACAGAAGCCCTTATTCGGGACGCACTTTAACACGCTTAACCTACCATGTTTGCCACTTGGTTTTCATAGACGGTTATTGTGAGCGGCTGTTGGCAGCTGGTCTCTTTCTGGCGTCATTGGGCTTAAAGCAACCCTTCGCAATTCGGGCATTTTATAGGTTCTGAACCTAGATTATATGCGGCTCTATTTTGCTCAAGGATCTAAAGGGGCCGCTCATTGCCAACCGGTTTGCATCCTGAGTAACCCAGTGTTAAGGTATTTGGATAATAAAAATTCTGCTCTTTGGATCGGCAAAACTGTCATCGGCCGACCAGAACGAGAAACTGCAAAAGCAGAGGTATTTGTGCATCATCTGCGCACTTTAAAAGGATAAGGAACATGGTCAAAGATTCATCTGACTCAGAAAGCTGGCTTGGCGCTGAGATGGAAGAAACCCTTGATGATCTTTTTGAAACCGAGTTCAGCGAGCCGATGCTCAGCGATGAACTGCGCGCAGCCTATAAAGACAAACATCCAAGCGATCTCGACCGTAGAACCTATTACGAAAATCTTTTGCGTTTGCAAATCGAACTGATCAAATTGCAAGACTGGGTCGAAGCGACTGGCTCAAAGGTGCTCATCATCTGTGAGGGCCGCGATAGTGCCGGCAAAGGCGGGGTGATTAAGCGGATTGTGCAGCGCCTCAACCCGCGCGTGGCCCGTGTTGTCGCCTTGCCCAAACCCTCAGAGCGCGAGCAAACGCAATGGTATTTTCAACGCTATGTACCGCATTTGCCTGCTGGCGGGGAAATCGTTCTTTTTGACCGTTCATGGTACAACCGCGCCGGTGTTGAACGGGTCATGGAGTTTGCCAGCGAAGATCAGGTTGAACAGTTTTTTCGCGATGTTCCCGAATTTGAACGTATGCTTGTACGGTCCGGTATTATCGTTCTGAAGTACTGGTTCTCGATCACGGATGAAGAACAGCAGCTGCGGTTTTTAACGCGCATCCATGATCCGATGAAGCAATGGAAGCTTTCGCCAATGGATCTTGAAAGCCGGATACGGTGGGAACAATACACCAAAGCCAAAGAAGAAATGTTTGCCCGCACAAACATTGATGAGGCGCCTTGGTATATTGTCGAAGGCAATGACAAGCGGCGTGAAAGACTAAACTGTATCGAACATGTGCTGAGCAAAATTCCCTATAATGAAGTGCCCTCAGAAAAGGTTATACTGCCCGAACGGGTCTTTAATCCCGACTATGAACGCCGAGTTTTGCCAGACGACTTATATGTTCCAAAAATCTATTGATCCATTGGACGCCTGACGCGTGTAAAGACCTGCCTATTGAAAAGGGTCCGGGGCAATATTGGCGCCGCAGACCAAAACAGCGATTTTTTCGTCTTTTTCGGGCCTATATGCGCCGCTGATCAGGGCCGCCAATGCAGTTGCACCAGCCGGTTCCACCAGTTGGCGATGCGATTTCCACAGCAATCTTTGCGCCTCGGTGATCGCCTGATCTTCGACCAGAACCGACTGCATGGCTGTTTCTTTTGCCAGATCAAAGCAAATCTGACCAATGCGTTTGGCCCCAAGGGCATTGGAGGCAACACCTGAAATGTCCACATCAACGGGCGCGCCGTTTTTGAGCGCAGAGTTCAAAGCACTGCAGGTTTTAGGTTCGACAGAGACCACTTTTCGCCGCCCGTTCAGCCAAGCGGCGATGCCTGCGATTAAACCGCCGCCGCCTGCAGCCACAAGAACTGTGTCCGCCGCCAACCCCTGATCTTCCCACTCCAAGGCCAAAGATCCCTGACCGGCAACTGTTGCGACCGTATCATAGGCGTGGACTTGCTCTGCGCCGGTTTCGGCTTCCCATGCCAAGGCTTGCTCAAAGGCATTTGCATAGGCACCCGGGACAACCTGCAAATCTGCACCAAGATCGCGGATCAAAGCAATTTTTGAAGGGCCGGCTATTTCGGGCACATAAATACGGGCTGGATGCCCAAGCTGCCGCGCGGCATAGGCCACAGCGGCCCCATGATTGCCACCAGAGGCGGCCACAAGCCCTGCGGGCCCCGGGGTTTTAGTCAACAGGGTGTTGAATGCGCCGCGGGGCTTAAAGCTTCCGGTATGCTGCATTTGCTCGAATTTCACTTCGATTGGCCGCGACAGCCCAAGCCCGCCAATCACTGCCGTTGGTGTGCGCAGCACATAGCCGTTGATACGGGCGCTTGCGGCGCTGATCTCGTGATGCCAGTCGGTCATACTATTGCCTCAACTCGATGTGGTGTCCCATTTCTTTACCTAAGTT
>CABZJG010000226.1 GCA_902525995.1 Paracoccaceae bacterium
GTCAACGCAACGCTGCCGGTATCTTTGGTGATGGTCCGCGCAATTCGAGACTATTACGACCGAACAGGCATCGCTATAGGGTATAAACCTGCAGGCGGTATTTCAAAGGCTAAAGAGGCTCTAACCTACTTGTCTTTGATTAAAGAAGAACTTGGAAACCGTTGGGTAGAGCCTGATTTGTTCAGGTTTGGAGCCTCTTCCCTTTTGGGAGACATTGAACGACAACTTGAACATCAATCAACTGGAGCCTATTCGGCAGCCTATCGCCATCCGATAGGTTAATAATTGCAGTGGACACAACCATGACCATTAAAGACATACTTGAATCTATGGACTACGGCAAAGCCCCCGAAAACGCGGAAGAGGCAACCAGCTGGCTTGATCGGCACGAATGTAAGTTTGGGCACTTTATAGATGGCGTGTTTTGCAAAGGCTCGACTCACTTTGAATCCTTCAACCCTGCAACCAATGAAATCCTTGCGATGGTTTCTCAAGCCTCGGAAAGTGACGTGGGCAAGGCCGTGGCAGCAGCCAAGAAGGCACAACCTTCATGGGAAAAGCTTGATGGGCATAAGCGAGCTCGACACCTGTACGCTTTGGCAAGATTGCTTCAAAAGAACAGCCGCCTTTTCGCAACCTTGGAAACACTGGACAATGGAAAGCCTATCCGAGAGTCACGAGACATTGATATTCCATTAGCCCAGCGCCATTTTTATTACCATGCAGGGATGGCTCAACTTATGGCCGAAGAGCTGCCGGATCGAAAAGCTATTGGCGTTTGTGGTCAGATTATTCCATGGAATTTTCCCTTGTTGATGCTGTCTTGGAAAATTGCGCCTGCGTTGGCCATGGGAAATACCGTTGTTCTTAAGCCCGCCGAATATACTTCGCTTACCGCTCTATTGTTTTGTGAAATGTGCCAGCAGGCAGGAATACCCAACGGTGTTGTGAATATTGTGACCGGCAACAGGGCGGTTGGCGAAATGATCGTTCATCACAAAGATGTTGATAAAATTGCCTTCACGGGATCAACAGACGTTGGCAAGAAAATTCGGCAGGCCACAGCTGGTACCGGTAAATCCCTCACACTCGAACTTGGTGGCAAGTCTCCTTTTATCGTTTTTGACGATGCCGATTTGGATAGTGCCGTTGAGGGGTTAGTAGATGCAATCTGGTTTAATCAAGGACAAGTGTGTTGCGCCGGCTCACGGCTTTTGGTTCAGGAAAGTATTTCTGAACGTCTATATTCAAAAATTAAAGCCCGTATTCAGAAACTTCGCATTGGCGACCCATTGGATAAATCCATCGATATGGGCGCTATTGTTGATCAGGTTCAGCTGGATAGTATCGAAAAGATGGTTAAGGAGAGCGCACCAAATACTATTTTTCAGCCAGAAACCAACTTGCCCGAAAGAGGATGCTTCTATCCACCCACTTTGATAACTGACATAGAAACATCCAACCCATTGATGCAAAATGAAATTTTCGGTCCTGTCTTTGTTTCAACAACCTTTAGAACCCCTGCAGAGGCCATTCAGTTGGCAAACAACACTCGATATGGCTTGGCTGCATCTATTTGGAGCGAAAATATAAATCTTTGCCTTGGGCTGGCCCCAAAAATAAAAGCTGGGGTCATTTGGATTAATGGGACCAATATGTTTGATGCATCCGCAGGGTTTGGGGGTGTACGAGAAAGCGGATTTGGACGTGAAGGCGGTTGGGAAGGACTCATGCCCTATACAAAACCAAAGACAATGCCCAGACCGGCCAAATCAATCTCGATGAATTTGCCGTCTACAAAAGATGGTAAATCAATAGATTCGGTTGATCGCACGGCCAAGTTATATATCGGCGGAAAACAGTCTAGACCAGATGGCGGATATTATAAGCCGACCTACGATGCCAATGGAAACCTTTTGGGCCAGGTGCCGATTGCCAATCGAAAAGATGTTAGAAATGCGGTAGAGGCTGCGCAAAAAGCGTCAGACTGGTCGGCCACCTCCGGTCACTTGAGGGCGCAGATTCTATACTACTTGGCGGAAAATCTCTCAGCACGACGCGAAGAATTTGCTGAAAAGCTAAACGCATATTCAAACCAAAGAAATGGTTTTGCCGAAGTTGAGGAAAGCATCAAACGACTTTTTACCTTTGCGGCTTGGTCAGACAAGCATGATGGTGATATTCGCAATGTACCCATTCGCGGTCTTGCGCTTTCCGTAAATGAGCCTATCGGCAACATTGGTGTTTTTTGCTCAGATGGTTTTCCTCTTTTAGGGCTGGTTTCGACAATGGCTGCTGGGCTCTCAATGGGAAACAGGATGATCCTCATTTGCTCAGAAGCAGCGCCGCTCATCGCAACCGATTTTTATCAAATCCTGGATACTTCGGACGTTCCTGAGGGTGTGGTGAATATTTTAACCGGTGCGCACACGGATCTTTCTAAACCGGTATCAAGTCACATGGACATTGAGTCCGTGTGGTGTTTTTCCTCAAGGGATATTTCTAAAGTGGTGGAAACGAGCGCGGCCTCCAACTTAAAGCGGACATGGGTCAATCATGGTCATGAAAAGAACTGGCAATCAAACGAAGATATTCAGTCTTTTTTATCCGCGGCCACAGAAACCAAGACAATTTGGATACCCTTTGGTGAGGGATGATAAAAGCCGATTACT
>CABZJG010000227.1 GCA_902525995.1 Paracoccaceae bacterium
TCAAAGCCGTTGATGATCGCAAGCAAAGAGCCTGTGGCATCTTCTGGATCGCAGCTGGCGACGGATGCCGATATTTCACTATCAGCACGATCTGCATAGCTGCTGACACCGAGCGTTTTGACCACAAGCGTGTATTCAGCAAAAGCGCGGGCAATATCGGGATTTTGGGCAAGCGACAGACCCACAGCGCGGCTGCGGATATGCGCCAGATCAGTTTTGAGCTTTTCCGATATTTTGGGGCCGGTTTGTTTTTGCTCTGAAGCTGATGCTTTTGGCGCGCCTTTATCCGTACGATCTTCTGGACGCACCATCCCCAGCTTAAACCCCAAACGCGAATGCCGCCAAACGGCAATCACACCAGCGCGCTTTAGGTCTTCAGGCGCGTAGGCTTCGGTTAAGCTGCGGCGTTCGGCCTCCAGAGCGTGAAACAGTTCCGTATCTTCATCCGTAAGACCGCCCTCTTGTTCTTCAAGAGCTTCGAGCCGATCTAATTTGGTTTCTATTTCTGTCAAACGCTTTTGCGCCTCATCGCTTAACGTCTCTGAATCCACATCGGTTGGATACACGCGGCCATATTTGGAAAACGCATTCCAATCGGGATTAAGTGCAATCTCCGACCAGGCAAAGCCGAGCGCTGCGCGTTTTGCTTCGGCGGCATTTTCCAGCTCCTCCACGTGAAGCCGGTTGATCAGCTCCTGATCAGATAGGATGCTATGTTCCTCGATCAGATCGGCAATGATTTCGCCGCCCGCTTTTTTGTAGCTGTCTAATACAAATTGCGCCACGCTATCGCCTTGCCGTATCCCACGATCACTAAGAGCGGAGCGTACTTGATGAGCTCTAACGTAACCACCCTGATCAAGCGAGGTGAAAACCTCAAGCTGCACCTTGGGATCAGGATGGTGATCAAAGGCGCGCAGCACATCCAATGTGATTTGACCGCGGCGGTGAGCACCCCGAATATCAGGATGGATATTGCCAAGGCGCAAGGCTTCTCTAACGGCGCGCTCTGTAATGCCAAACCGGTTGGCAATCTCTGCCGGTGCCAGACCATCACCGTTTGCCATGGCCGCGAAAGCTTCATAGCGATCCAGCGCGGTCATGGGCAGTTGGGTTTCGTTTTCTGAAAAGCTCAGGCTGCTGATATCAGCGCCCTCGGGCACAATCCGGCATGGCACGTTCATTTTGGCCGAAAAACCTTTGGCGCTTTTATCCTCGGCCAAAAGGGTCAGCGCTGCAAGACGCCGACCGCCCGCCAGAACGCCAAAACTCCCATCATCGAGAACAGCAACCACCAAAGGCTGTAAAAGCCCATGCGCTTTGATATTGCTCGCAAGTTGCGAAAGTTCGTCATGCTCGCTGCGCGCGCGGACGTTACGGGGGTGCAGCACAAGTTTGCTCAGTGCGATGTCTTGTGCTTCAAACTGTTTCGTCATTTTGTTTTCCTCTTTTTGACTTCGATCCAAAATCAGATCAAAACCAAAAAAAGCCCCTTTCCCTTTACGGGCAGAGACTTTTCCAGAGGCTAGAGTTTGACTCCCACCGACACTCATGTTTACGAAGATCAGACATAGTCACGCGTCATCGCTACTGTGTTAGTTTCGACCACAATGGGATCTATTATAAAAGGGCAAAGAACTTGGAAACTCCTTTAGACAAAAGAGTAATGCTAAATGGACATATGGACGTGCCAAGTAGTAGACTAACAGCGGTCAGAGAAGCCCTTCCTGATCACATCAAACTGACGCGTGCCGAAAAAGGATGCATCTTTTTTGAGGTTGTCGAAGATGGGACCCACCTTGGGCGCTTTTTGGTATCGGAAATTTTTGAGAATCAGGAGGCGTTTGATGCGCACCAAGAACGCGCAAAAAATTCCTACTGGTTCCGCATAACTGAGGGTATGCCGAGAGACTATTCTATAACCAAATTATAGAGCATTTCCATTTCATATTGACGCAGAGCCAGATGCGCTTTGCTACAATCGAACCAATCGTGAATGGGTTGGTAATCAGCGGGAATACCGCCGAATTTGCGCGCCGAAGACTCTGCATGATGAAAAGGATGCGCCATATTACAGATCCTCCCAAACATAGTCATTTGTTTCGAGATACCGGTTAGAATGCTCAAGCGTTATTTGGTCGGCCTTAATATCCCATGTTAGAGTACCAAATCCGCCCTCGTTGTTTTCAAAACCGGGGCTTTTGGCATAGGCAAAGCTCCAGATGAAGTTTTCCAGTATGGTCTCTAAGTCCCGTAGGAGTATTACTGGCTCCTTTAATTTATTGCCGTCGGCGTCTTTGCCGACACGCACAACAGAAATTTCCTCTACATTCCCACTATCACCATAAGCATTATAATAGCTGGTCAGCTCATCAGCCTTCAGCTTGCGCAGCTCTTTGAGCAAGTACTGACGCACCTTTTCGTTTTCGGTTTTGCGCGCTTCTTGCATTTCCTGCATCTGCTGTTCGATGTCGAACCCGCAATTAGTAACCGGAATTTCAATTTCGCTCTCGTCCATTTCGTCTTCCTTTCCTAAAAATTTTTAAAGACGAAAAAACGAAAAGCCCCTTTTCACTTTGAACGGCATTACAAACACTACATATTGTTGAACTAAATTCGCTAACTACACTATGAAGTGT
>CABZJG010000228.1 GCA_902525995.1 Paracoccaceae bacterium
AATCCCGCGCGGGGTGATATTTGTTTCAATCTTTGTGGTGGTGGTAATATTGACCACCGCCGGGCTGGTGGCTTCGACCAAATCTGCAAAGCTTTCTGGAGCGCCTCGGGCAAACCCTGGCATTTGCTGCATCAGTAAAAATAGAAACGCTAAAACCGCGAGAGGTACGCTTCGAATGAACATCAAAGCCCGCAAGTTTACCGTTTGGGCTATAGGCCGCGATATTTGCCGCGTCACAAACATGTTGATCAACTCCTGTTATTGCAAATGGCACAGATTGCCGGTCGAATATATTAAGTATGTAGGGCCGCAAACTTTATCCGGCAATAGCAGGACATGGTCCCCAAGAATTTGTGATCGCGCGTGAGATTAACGTGCGGCTAAAACAACACCCTTACGGCCCATAACAGCAAGGCCCCAGCCAAAGCTGTGCTTAAACCAAATATTCGGCGCACCGAATGGGGCATTGATTTGATCTGCTCTAGCAACTGATCAATGACATGAGGGGCCAGTCCGTAAACCAGCCCCTCGATGAGTAAAACAAGGCCTAGACCCCAAAGCAAAGCTTCGATCATTGACCGCCTGTGTCAGATTTCAGGTAGTTGAAAAACTCCGAATCCGGTGACATGACCATGCTCGTGCCTTGTCCCCGTATCGCTGAGCGATAAGCTGCCAACGAGCGGTAAAACTCGAAAAACTCAGGATCGGCCCCAAAGGCTTCGGCAAAGATGTTGTTCCGCTCCGCATCCGCCAGACCTCGGGTGATTTCCGATTCTCGCTTGGCTTCTGAAACAATCTCAACCTGAGTTCTGTCGGCTGTGGCCCGCACCCGCTGTGCAGCCTCATTACCGCGCGCGATCTCATCTGCCGCTTCACGTTCCCGTTCGGCGCGCATCCGCGCAAACGTGGCATCTAGGTTGGCCCTTGGAAGATCTGTCCGCTTCAAGCGCACATCAACAACCTCAAGTCCAATTGCACGGGCTTTTTCAATCGCCCCATTGCGAATGCGCAGCATCAAAGCAGCCCGATCCGAGCTTAGGATATCATTTGAGCTCACCGAACCAAGCACTTCACGCAGTTCGTTGATCAAAATACCATCCAAACGGCTTTCAGCGATTTGTACACCGCCTGTACCAACAGCTTCCCGGAATTTATTGATGTCAAAAATCCGGTAGCGGGCAAAGGCATCAACCACCAAACGGCGATCATCTAGGGGTGTCACCTCAAGCGGATCTACATCACGACTTAGAATTCGGTCATCGTAAAAGACCACTTCCTGGATAAACGGGATTTTAAAGGCCAAACCAGGATCTTCTTTGATCGAGACGACACGACCAAATTGAAGTACCAGCGCCTTGTTGCGTTCGTCGACAATGAACACCGCCGACATGAGGCCGATGATTAAAATCACCAGAGCGGGAATGAGAAAACCTATTCTACGCATTATTTATTCTCCTGCCGAAGTTGGTTCAGTGGCAGATAAGGCACCACGCCCTGACCGCTTGCTTGTTGGTCGATGATGACTTTATCAACGCTTCCTAAAACCTCTTCCATGGTTTCAAGATAAAGCCGTTTCCGGGTCACATCAGGAGCCTTCAGATACTCGGCCAGAACTGCCGAAAAGCGGCTGGATTCACCTGTGGCTTCGTTTATAACCCGAGCACGGTACCCTTCGGCCTCTTCGAGAACCTGAGCCGACTCACCGCGCGCTTGCGCGAGCACTCGGTTGGCATAGGCATCCGCCTGTTTTTCAAGCCGGTCGCGTTCCTGCTCGGCCGCTTGTACCGCACGGAAAGCGTCGATCACCTGCTCGGGCGGATCAGCCCGGTCAAAGTTGACCCGCACTACGTTGACGCCACTATCATAGCTGTCGAGTGTTTGCTGGATCAGCTCTTTCAGGTTTATTGCGATCAATCCACGGTCCCGGTTCAAAATCGGAGCCAGATCGGATTGGGCAATAATTTCACGCATCGCAGATTCCGCCACTGCCCGAATGGTCATTTGCGGATCGCGAAGGTTAAAGAGGTATTTGGCCGGATCATTGATATTCCAGACCACTTCAAAATCAATATCAACGATGTTCTCGTCGCGGGTCAGCATCAGGCCCGCTTCGCTGCCCCGACCACCAACACCGATGCCTTCGTTTTGTTCCCGCGTGACCGATAAAACTTCATACGTCACCAGTGGCCAAGGGGCAAAATTCAGAC
Source organism: Paracoccaceae bacterium (assembly GCA_902525995.1). GTDB lineage: Bacteria > Pseudomonadota > Alphaproteobacteria > Rhodobacterales > Rhodobacteraceae > CABZJG01. The sequence goes on from CABZJG010000228.1 coordinate 2,208, forward strand.
CAGGATTTCCGATGGACGAGTATTCACCCAAGAACAGCTCGACCGATTTTTCTTCCGGTTTGACGGTATAAAAGCTGTTAAAGGCCCAAAACACTGCCAAGGCGGCTAAAATCAACAAATAGGCACCGCGGCCAAAGCTTGGACCTTCGCCCCCGCCACCGTCAGATCCACGGCCACCGCCGCCTCTGCCGCCCATCAAAACCCGCAGTTGGTCTTGGCCTTTTTTCAACATATCGTCGATTTCAGGCGGCATTTGCAGGCCATCATTTGCCGGACGCCGCCCCCCACCTTCATTTTTCTTAGGGCCGCGATCGTCGCCGCCCTGTCCACCGCCGCCCCATGGGCCGCCTGAGTTTCCAGCCATAAAATTTGTCCCTTTTTATCGGTCTCTTCGGTCTACTCTATGCTCCCCTTTTAACTGGGCAG
>CABZJG010000229.1 GCA_902525995.1 Paracoccaceae bacterium
ATGGCGGAGACGAAGGGATTCGAACCCTCGAGACCCTTCCGGGCCTACTCCCTTAGCAGGGGAGCGCCTTCGACCACTCGGCCACGTCTCCGCCGACGGGTTTACAGAGCAATGCACCGAGGGACAAGAGGGGAAACTTAAATTATTTTCGCGTTTGGCACTTTACTGAAGCTGCAGGCGCTCAGGCATTGAATAGGAAATGCAGCACATCGCCATCTTTCACTTGATAGGCTTTACCTTCGACCCGCATCTTGCCAGCCTCTTTAGCGGCTTGTTCACCATTCAGCGTCACAAAATCATCATAGGCAATGGTTTCGGCGCGAATAAATCCACGCTCAAAATCACCGTGAATTACACCCGCCGCCTGCGGGGCCAAAGTGCCTTGCGGGATGGTCCAGGCGCGCGCTTCTTTGGGGCCGACGGTGAAATAAGTCTCAAGCTCTAAAAGCTGATAGCCGGCGCGGATCAGCCGGTCTAGTCCGGCTTCGTCCAAGCCCATTTCCGAGAGGAACATTTGGGCTTCATCCTCTTCCAGCTGGCTGATTTCCTCTTCAATCTGGGCGCTGATTGTCACTGTTCCCGCCCCCTGCGAGGCAGCCATTTCTTCGACCTTTCGCGAATAGGCATTGCCGTTGGATGCGTTTTCTTCATCCACATTGCACACAAACAGAATGGGTTTTGTGGTCAGCAGTTGCAGGCTTTTCCACGCTTTTGCATCTTCGGCATCAATGGCAACGCTGCGCGCGGGTGCGCCCTCTTCCAGCGCGCTCAATGCCGCTTTTAGCAAACGCTCTTGTTGCACCGCGTCTTTATCCCCACCGCGTACTTTTCGCGACAGCCCCTGCAGCCGCTTTTCAATGCTTTCGATATCCGCCAGCATCAGCTCGGTTTCAATGGTTTCCGCATCAGCAACCGGATCAACCCGGCCATCCACATGGGTCACATCGCCGTCTTCAAAACACCGTAGAACATGGGCGATCGCATCCACTTCTCGGATATTCGCCAAAAACTGATTGCCAAGCCCTTCGCCTTTTGATGCGCCTTTGACCAAGCCGGCAATGTCAACAAAAGTCATCCGCGTCGGGATGATTTGTTTCGATGCGGCGATGGCCGCCAGCTTATCTAATCGGCTGTCTGGCACAGCAACTTCGCCGACATTGGGCTCAATGGTACAAAACGGAAAATTAGCAGCTTGGGCAGCCGCTGTTTTTGTCAGTGCATTGAACAAACTCGATTTGCCAACATTGGGCAGACCGACGATTCCCATTTTAAATCCCATGTGATCCGCTCCTAAATTGCGCGCTCCGCGCTTCTATTCGGTGCGCCAAAGAGAGGCAAGACCAAAGCGGCAACGCAGAGTTCGCTTTGAATTGCCAAATTATGCGCTCTGCCCATTGATTTCCGTTCACTTTTTGGGCAAGTCAGGGGGGCTTTCAGAAGGGGCGTAAAAAATGACTCGCATCGACCGCAAATTCAAGGAACTTGCCGACCAAGGGAAAAAGGCTTTTGTGGCGTATGTCATGGCCGGGGATCCAGATTTCGATACCTCGCTTGAGTTGGTTCTTGGCCTGCCGGGCGCGGGCGTGGACATTCTTGAATTGGGCTTGCCCTTTACCGATCCGATGGCCGATGGCCCGACAATTCAATTGGCTGGTCAGCGCGCGCTCGACGGTGGCATGACGCTTTTGAAAACACTTGATATGGCGCGCCGGTTTAGACAAACCGATCAAGATACTCCGATCGTACTGATGGGGTATTATAACCCAATTTACAGCCATGGGGTTGACGCATTCCTGAAGGATGCAAAAGAGGCCGGAGTAGATGGGCTTATCATCGTGGATCTGCCGCCAGAAGAAGATAGCGAGCTTTGCATTCCTGCCCAAAAAGCAGGTTTGAACTTTATCCGCCTTGCGACGCCGACGACTGACGATAAGCGGCTGCCAAAAGTTCTACAAAACACATCAGGCTTTGTGTATTATGTGTCAATCACCGGGATCACCGGCGCCGCAGAAGCAGAAGCCGGCGACGTGGGACCAGAAGTGGCAAGGATAAAAGCCCACACCGATTTGCCAGTGGCCGTCGGCTTTGGGATAAAAACGCCTGAAGCTGCACAAAGTATTGCATCCGTTGCAGATGGCGCAGTGGTTGGGTCAGCCATTATCAGTGAGCTTGCCTCTGGAAAATCTGTTAACGAGGTTTTAGATTTTGTTGCTTCGCTGGTCAATGGTGCGCATTCAACACATTCTAGTTAGGCCTTACCCGCAGCATATGTGTTATGAGATAGCTCGCCACCTTTTGCTCATTTTGGTTCAGAACTTCATATTGGACCGTTACAAACCCCCGATCAGGTTTTGATTTTGATAGTTTTGCGCTTTCAACGCTGGCTTTGTTGCAAAGAGTGTCGCCAGGTTTGACAGGAAGCAGCCAGCGCAGCTCTTGCATGCCCGGTGAGCCAATGGAGCATTCTTTCAACTTGCCGGTTTCAAGCATGAGCCTAAAAGAAATCAGCAAGGTATGCCAACCACTGGCAATCAAACCGCCATAGGGGTAATCCTGTGCGGCGGCTTCATCTATGTGGAATGGCTGCGGATCCCATTGCTGTGCAAAAT
>CABZJG010000230.1 GCA_902525995.1 Paracoccaceae bacterium
ACCCTCTGGGCGCCTTTGTTTTTATGTCATGAACCCGCAAAACAACCTTACACTGGACTTTAGCAGTCCTTTTTCCACTTCAAAAAAGCGTTTTGCGGTTCCTTTTAAGGTTGCAAACCGCCTGCAATCGCATTTTTTCCAACTTGTGGGTCTTTAGGCAAGAGCGCCCTTGAAATCTGCATGAATTCTGCGGCATAGAACCTTTATGGCTAAGCTCTATTTTCAATACTCGACCATGAATGCCGGCAAATCAACACTGCTTTTGCAGGCATCGCATAACTACCGCGAGCGCGGTATGCAGACCTATTTGCTGACAGCCCAATTCGATAACCGCGCAGGCGAAGGCCAAATTGGGTCAAGAATTGGCATTAGCCAAGATGCCGACACGTTTGCCCCGGGGCAAAACTTATATGATGTGATTGAAGCGCATCTGTCCAAAAGCGCATGCGCCTGTGTTTTTATTGATGAAGCACAGTTTCTAGAAGAGGCGCAGGTCTGGCAATTGGCGCGCGCCGTTGATGATCTAAATGTTCCGGTGATGTGTTACGGCCTGCGGGTTGATTTTCAGGGCAAATTGTTTCCCGGTTCTGCGGCGCTTTTGGCATTGGCCGACGAAATGCGCGAAATTCGAACGATTTGCCACTGCGGAAAAAAAGCGACCATGGTGGTGCGGCAAAACGAAAATGGCGAGGCCATGACCGAAGGCGAGCAAGTGCAAATCGGGGGAAATGAAACCTATGTTTCGCTCTGCCGCCGCCATTGGCGACAGGCCACAGGCAATTAAAGGCTGTTCAAAGGCGCTGCGCCGCTCAGTGCAAGCGCGCGCCCAATTCGACCGGTTTATCCGGCCCTATAAGCACGATACCGCCGTCTGGGTCTGATAGACCCAGAACAAGCACTTCAGACATGAACTTTCCGATTTGCCGCGGCGGGAAATTAACCACCGCCATCACATGCTTGCCAATTAAACCTTCGGGCTGATAATGCGCGGTAATTTGGGCCGAGCTTTTCTTTTCGCCCAACTCATCGCCAAAATCGACCCAAAGCTTGATCGCAGGTTTGCGCGCCTCTGGATAGGGTTCGGCTTTCGTGATTTTGCCCATACGGATATCGACCTTGAGAAAATCATCAAAGCTAATGTCAGCCATTGGCAAGCTCCCGTGATCTGTCTGCCGCCGCGGCCACTGTGTTTTCCATCAATGGTCCAAGGCCACTGCCGTCATGCATTAAAACTTCAAGGCCGGCTTGCGTGGTGCCATTTGGGCTGGTCACATTGACCCGAAGCTGTTCAGGTGTCTCTTCAGAAGTTTCAGCCAAAGCGCCAGCGCCCGCCACGGTGGCTTTGGCCAATTGCATTGCCATATCGGGTGATAGTCCCTGCGCGCGGCCTGCTGCGGCCAACGCATCAATCATGTAAAATACATACGCAGGCCCCGATCCCGACACGCCTGTTACCGCATCAAGCTGGGCTTCTGCTTCACATCTAACGGTTTGGCCAATGGCTTTTAGCAACTGATCTGCTACCTGCAACTGGTCTTCTGAGACGTGAGAGTTTGCACTGATGGCTGTGATACCCTTGCCAATCGCGGCCGGTGTGTTGGGCATCGCACGGATCACCGGTGTATCCGTGCCTAACATGCTTTCATAGGTATTAATCGGCGTTCCAGCAGCCACAGATAGAATAACTGTATCTGACGCATTTCCAAAGGCATTGATTTGCGGCAGGGCCTGCTCTATCAGCTGCGGTTTAACCGCCACAAGGATCAAGGCAGGCTGGGGCGGCAAGCTTTGGTTGACATGAACGCCCTGCTCTAACAGCCAGTCTGAAGGTTGCGGATCAATCACCCAAACCGCTGTTGGATCTAATCCATCACGGAGCCAACCGGCAAGCATTGCCGAACCTATTTTCCCACAGCCAAGAAGGACCAAGCCCCGGCGGGATATATCATCAAAATTCATAGTGTCCCCAATGTGATTACTCTGTTCACTTTGGGGCGATGTTACGCGCGTCCGTAAGCCTCTGCAATGGCGACCTGTAGTGCCTGCTGTGGAGGTTGATCGCCATAGACAACCAATTGCAGCGCCGGGTAATAGCGCTCGGCAGAGCTGACGGCAGAGGAAATCAATGTATCAATTTGTTCTGGGCTCGCAATCTGACCACCGCTTAAAACCAGCCCATACCGGTATACCATCAGGTTATGATCCTGCCAGAAAGTAAACGCGCCAGCCCAACATTGATCATTAATCGAGTTTAAAACCTCAAACAAAGCACCTAGTTTTTCCTTCGGAGGCTGCATTTCAAACGTGCAGATCATTCTTAATGTTTCATCAAAGCCTGACCATGCCAGTGTAATAGAATATGTTCGCCACTGGCCTTCCACCGCCATGGCAATTTGATCGTCTGCAATCCGGTCAAAATCCCATTCATGGTGTTCAGCAATATGTTCAACAATGTCGATAGGATGAACTTCATCTTCATAGAAGTGTTCTGTTAGTGCCATAGCGCCACCTCTTTATTTTATTAGCGTGGGGATATGGCAGCATCCCCAAGCGCTTGGTGCCTGCTCTACAGAGTGCGGTTGATTACCACTACCCTTACTA
>CABZJG010000231.1 GCA_902525995.1 Paracoccaceae bacterium
GAAAAAAGTTTTCAACGCGCACGGCGCAACGCCACCCCGCTATTTGTCAATGACGTAGATGTGGGCACCGGAGATCGCGCACCAATGCAGTGCAACCTTAAATTTGCACCGATTGCAGGTCATCCAGAGATGATGATTTTGCTCATAGCCCCGCGGGAATTGGCCGGGCGAATGACCCAAACGCAAACCGTCAAATCCGCCGCAAAATCGGCAATTGGGATGGCCGAAATGCTGGCGCATGAAATTAAAAATCCGCTTGCGGGAATTGCCGGCGCCGCGCAGTTGCTGTCGATGGGGCTTGGACCCAAAGATTTAGAGTTGACCGATCTGATTGTCACGGAAACCCGCCGGATTGTGAAACTGCTTGAGCAGGTCGAACAATTTGGAAATCTGAAGTCCTTGGATAAAAACGAAGTCAACATTCACGATGTGCTGGACCGCGCGCGCCGGTCGGCACAAGTTGGGTTTGGCGCACATATGAAGATCGTTGAAGATTACGACCCCTCATTGCCGGCCGTTCTTGGCGACAGTGATCAATTGCTTCAGGTGATGCTCAACTTGGTTAAAAACGCTTCAGAGGCCGCCAATACAAAAGGCGGCACGATCCGGCTGCGCACTTATTACGAGCATTCCTTTCGTCTGCGCCGCTCGGATGGCGAAGGCAAGTCGCTGCCGTTGCAAGTTGAAATTTGGGATGATGGGCCGGGGCTGCCGGACGAAATCCGCGCTGATATTTTTGACCCGTTTGTGTCGGGCCGTGAAAATGGCACCGGCCTTGGGCTGGCCTTGGCCAGTAAAATTATTTCCGATCACGATGGTTGGATTTCTGTCGATTCGGTGCCTGGCAAAACCGTATTTCGTATTTCTTTGCCAGTTATGCCGCCCGATCGGGCCAATAAAGGAGAGCTATAATGGATGGAACCGTCCTTGTTGCTGATGATGACCGCACAATACGCACCGTTTTAACCCAAGCCCTGACCCGCGCGGGCTGCCGCGTGCACGCAACGTCCAGCCTAACCACATTGATGTGCTGGGTAGAAGAAGGCAAAGGCGATGCGGTGATCACCGATGTGATGATGCCGGATGGCAATGGATTGGAAATGTTGCCCAAAATATCCCAGTACCGGCCGGAATTGCCGGTGATTGTGATCTCGGCGCAAAATACCATTATGACGGCAATTCACGCGGCCGAGGCCGAGGCCTTTGACTATTTACCCAAACCATTTGATTTGCCTGACCTGATGAAGCGATGCGCCAAAGCCTTAGAGAACCGGTGCCCTGCACGGCGTCAGGTGGCCGAGCCGGACATGGGTGATGAAACACAAGAGGGTCTGCCGCTGATTGGCAAAACGCCCGCCATGCAGGGGCTCTACCGGCTGGTGGCGCGGGTGATGAATGCCGATCTTCCGGTTCTCATTTCCGGAGAGTCGGGCACCGGAAAGACGCTTATATCGAAAGTGCTTCACAATTATTCGGATCGCCGAAACCTGCCTTTTGTCACCGTCACCGAAGCGGATTTGGTGGCGCTTGATGGGCCAGCCAAAATTTTGGCGCGGGCCAAGGGCGGGACGATTTTAATCGAGGAAATTGGCGATATTAACGAAGAAGGGCAGGGGCGAATTGTCCGGATGATCGACACGCCTGGGGATTTTTCACCGCGCTTTATTGCGACAATGCAGGGCGAAGTCAGCGAAGCTGTTGATCAAGGCGCAGTGCGGCGTGATCTGTATTACCGGCTTGGCGGGGCGACAATCCAGGTGCCCTCGCTGCGCGAAAGGGTCGATGACATCCAATTGCTCTGCGATCACTTCTTAAACCGCGCCGAGCGGGACGGGTCCATCCCGCGCTTGATGTCCGAGCAAGCCGCGCAGCTGTTTCGCAACTACAGCTGGCCCGGCAATGTGCGGCAGCTTGAAAATGTTGTGAAGCGGCTTGGCCTGACAGCAAGAGGCGTTGAAATTTCCCTGACCGAGGTCGAGCAAGCCTTGGGCAACCAACCGGCGATGACGCTTAATCTGCAAAAAGGCTCGACCGATCGTTTGTCGGCAGATGTCGAACGCCACTTGCGCCGCTACTTTGATCTGCACGGTAACATTTTACCGCCGTCCGGGCTGCATGCACGCATCCTGCGCGAGGTCGAGGCCCCCTTGATCGAGATCGCGCTGGAAGCCAATGGCGGAAATCAAGCCAAATGCGCTGATTTACTGGGCATTAACCGCAATACTTTGCGTAAAAAAATCAATGAGCTTGACATTAAGGTCACACGTCGACGAAAACTGATGTAATCAAGCAACAGGCAGCCGACTGCCAATCGCTTTGTTACATTGGGGAAGGGCGTGAGCAAGCCATCAAAATCCCGTGGTTCACGGCGTATCTGGAGCCGGGCCCTGCAATTGCGGCGGCAGAAACAGTTTTCGACTGTTGTCAACGTTGGGTTGGTTTTGCTGGGCCCGATTTTGGTGCTTGGCACTTATCTTGTGCTTGGCCCGCTAGAACAGAACGCCCGTTCGAATGTGATCCGCTTGGTGGTCATGGCCGACATCATTTATGTTTTGGTCACCGTTGCGCTGGTATCACAAAG
>CABZJG010000232.1 GCA_902525995.1 Paracoccaceae bacterium
TCTAATGCGAGGGTGCTTTGTCCCATTCTTCCTGCTTTGGCAGGATTTCAAAGGTATGCTCGGGCGGCGGGGATGGCAATGTCCATTCCAGCGTATCGGCATATTCGTTCCAATAGTTGTTCTCGGTCACCTTGGCGCCGTACCGCAGCGAATAGGCGATAACTCCGATGAAGAACAAGAAGGATGCAAATGACAAGAACGCGCCCCAGCTTGACCAAAGGTTCCAATATGCAAAGGCTTCAGGATAGTCGATATAGCGGCGCGGCATGCCCTGACGTCCCAAGAAGTGCTGCGGGAAAAAGGTCAGGTTGGCGCCGACAAACATTGTCCAAAAATGCAGCTTGCCTGCCCATTCCGGATAGTGGCGACCGGTCATTTTGCCAAAATAAAAGTAAATTCCGGCAAAGATCGTAAACACCGCACCGAGCGACATCACATAGTGGAAGTGTGCAACCACATAATAGGTGTCGTGATAGGCCCGGTCGATGCCAGCCTGCGACAGCACAATACCGGTCACACCGCCAACGGTGAACAGGAATAGAAAGCCGAACGCCCAGAGCATCGGGGTTTTAAATTCGATCGAGCCGCCCCACATGGTGGCAATCCAGCTAAAGACCTTCACTCCGGTTGGCACCGCGATGACCATGGTGGCCAGCATAAAGTAGGACTGCTGCGTCAGCGACATGCCAACGGTGTACATATGGTGCGCCCAAACCACAAAGCCAAGTGCGCCAATGGCAATCAAAGCCCAGACCATCGGCAGATAACCAAAGACTGGCTTGCGCGCAAAGGTGGCAATCACATGGCTGATAATGCCAAATCCCGGCAGCACGATGATATACACTTCAGGGTGACCAAAGAACCACAGGATGTGCTGATAGAGGATGGGATCACCGCCGCCAGCAGGATCAAAGAATGTGGTGCCAAAATTCCGGTCGGTCAGCAACATGGTGATTGCGCCCGCAAGCACAGGCAGTGCCAGCAAAATCAACCATGCGGTGACGAAAATTGACCATGAAAACAGCGGCACTTTGAACAGCGTCATGCCCGGCGCGCGCATGTTCAAAAACGTGGTGATCATATTGATCGCGCCAAGGATGGATGAGGCCCCAGACAGGTGCACCGCGAAAATTGCGAAATCCATCGACAGGCCACCTTCGTTCACCGACAAAGGCGGATATAGAACCCAGCCAACGCCTGAGCCAAGCTGATCATTTCCACCCGGTGAAAGAACCGAGCAAATTGCAAGACTGGTGCCGGCCACATACATCCAGTAAGACAGGTTGTTCATCCGCGGAAACGCCATATCTGGCGCACCGATTTGCAGCGGCATAAAATAGTTCCCAAACCCGCCGAACAGCGCTGGGATCACCACGAAGAACATCATCAAAATGCCGTGGGCTGTGACCAAAACATTCCAAAGGTGTCCGTTTGGCGAATGACAGTCTGTACCGCCTGAGGCCAGACGCTCTGCGGCTTCGCCCGCTTCATTGAGGCACATGTACTGAACCCCGGGTTCCATTAGCTCCATGCGCATGTAAACGGTGAAAGCCACCGCGATAAACCCGACCAACGCTGAGGTTATAAGGTAGAGAATACCGATATCTTTATGGTTGGTTGACATGAACCAGCGGGTGAAAAATCCGCGCTGATCTTCGTGCTCGTGGCACTGAATGGCTGCGTCTGCCATGTCTGCCTCCTGATTAAGTTGACATTTGGCAAAGCGAGTCGAAGCGGCTTTGCCCTCTTGCAAGACTTTCTAGAGCGCATTGGGCCTGTGGGCAATGCACGACTTTGCCGCAGGGTGAAAAAATGTCGCGGTTTGGGTAATTTTAATCCTGTAAAGTGGATAAGAACACATTGCCGAATTCCTGCTGCAGCGCGACGTCCACATCTTGCAGGGTGACTGGCAATCCAAGATCAACTAGGCTGGTGACCCCGTGTTGGTCAATGCCGCAGGGCACGATCCCATCGAAATGCGACAGATCGGGCTCGACATTGATCGAAAGACCGTGAAAAGACACCCATTTTCGCAACCGTATGCCAAGGGCAGCAATTTTATCTTCCGCGCAGCTGCCATCGGGCAGACGCGGTTTTTCGGGCCGTTCAACCCACACCCCGACGCGGCCCTCACGGGTTTCGCCGCAGACATTAAACCGATCCAGGGTCGCGATAATCCAGCGCTCAAGCTGTTGCACAAAAGCGCGCACATCTTTGCCGCGCTTGTTTAAATCCAGCAGCACATAGACCACCCGCTGGCCCGGGCCGTGATAGGTATATTGCCCGCCGCGGCGCGTGGCATAGACCGGAAAGCGATCCGGCTCGATCAGATCGGCGGCGCGGGCACTGGTGCCGGCTGTGTAAAGCGGTGGATGCTCAAGCAGCCAGATCGCCTCGCCTGCGCGCCCCGCCGCGATGTCGTTTGCACGGCTTTCCATCCAGTCGATGGCGTATTGATAGTCGATCAACTGATCCGAAGTGATCCATTCAACCATTTGAGTTTATCTCTCGGAGCATTCTAACGTCCGTTTTTTCATCTTTGCCAT
>CABZJG010000233.1 GCA_902525995.1 Paracoccaceae bacterium
ATAATCACAAACTGCTCAACGTCATGCTGCTCTGCGATACACTGCGCCGCAAATTCAAGCAAAGCGCCTGCGATGCCGCGCCCGCGATATTTTTTATGCGTGCCAACCGCCTGATATCGCGCTACCCTGCCGCCAACATATAGACCAAGCGAGCCAACCAATTTCGAGCCGTCAAAGGCTCCAAACCAACCGCCCTTTCCTGTGACGGCCCAGTGCTTCAAAATCGCCATCCTGCGGCGTTCAAAATCACTATAACCAGCGTATTCCATATCCTCTAAACCAACCGAAATCTGCAGATCGGACGCGGCTTGCCAGTCTGCATCAGAGGTCACTTGGCGCAGCGCAATCCCCGCCTCCAAAGGTCGGTGCGCTTTAGGTTGCGCGCTGGTCATGACGGCTGTCGCGTCAAGTCCAAAGCCCACTTCGGTAAACGGCAAAATATCCGATGGATCAAAGCGGTGACTGGGCCAAAGAAACGTCTGATGCCGAATGCCTGCCATATCTGCAAACAAGGTTTCAAACCGCGTTGTCCAACGCGGAAAATCACCTAGCGCTGGAGGCTTGGGAAAAATTAGACAATTGCCGAAAAAATAGTCCGGCATTGCGGGAGATCCAAACTGCAAACAATCAAAGTGCGACGTGAGCGCGCCAAAAGGCTTCAGCATCATAAGCTCGGTGCGCAATCCAAGCGATAGCTTATCCTGCATTGATCTGCCGCCAGTAATGACAGGCGACCAAATGATCTTCGTTCGCTGTATCAGGGATCGGTTTTTGCTCTGCGCAAATGTCTGTTGCATGGCGGCATCGGGTGCGAAATACGCAGCCCGAAGGAGGATTAATCGGCGATGGCAGTTCCCCTGCAATCAACGCATCCTGTGGCCGTTTGGGCACCGTAGGGTCCGGCACGGGCACCGAGGCAATCAACGCTTGTGCATAGGGGTGCAGCGGGCGGCCATAAAAATCGTCACTGCCCGCAAATTCAACCATATTGCCCAAGTATAGCACCATCACCCGATCGGAAATATGTTTTACCACGCTCAGATCATGCGCAATGAACACCAGCGATAAACCAAGCTCGCTTTGCAATTCCATCAACAGATTGATCATCTGCGCCTGAATGGATACATCCAGCGCCGAGACCGGCTCATCACAGATGATCAGTTTTGGATTGATGATCAACGCTCTTGCAATCCCGATCCGCTGGCATTGACCACCGGAAAATTCATGCGGATAGCGATTTATCAAATTGGGCAGAATTCCAACTTTTTCCAGCACCTGCCGTACTTTTGTGCCACGCTCGGCTTTGCCCATGTGTGGAAAGTGGGTTTTCAGCGGCTCGGCAACGATTTAGCCAATTGTCATCCGCGGGTCGAGTGAGGCCAAAGGATCTTGGAAAATCATCTGTAGATCGCGGCGCTTTTCTTTCATCGCAGCATCGCTTGTGCTGAGTAAATCTTGCCCCAGCCACAGCACTTGGCCCGTTTCAGCCGGAAGCATACGAATGATCGCGCGCGCCAAAGTGGATTTGCCGCAGCCGCTTTCCCCGACCACCCCAAGGGTTTGACCGGGATACAGATCAAAGCTGATATTATCCACCGCTTTCAGTTTATCCTTTGGCGTCCACGGCATGGCACCGCGGCGGGCAACCTCAAACACCACCGAAAGATCACGGACAGATAGAATTGGCTCAGGTTTTGTCATACCAATTCCTCCTTGGGTTTGTGGCAGGCGCGCAAACCGCTGCCGCTGGGTACAACCATCGCGCGCTCGGTTCTGCAATGTTCTGCAACATACTCGCAACGGGGCGAAAACGGGCAGCCTTTGGGCATGTTCATCATATTGGGTGGATTTCCGGGAATGGCATTCAATGCGTCATTTCCTTGATCCAAACGGAGGATCGCTGACAAGAGTGCCTGAGTATAGGGGTGGCTCGGACTGGCAAACAATGGCTTGATGTCATCATATTCCATCATTTGCCCCCCATAGAGCACCAAAACCTTTTCACAGCTCTGGGCCACGACGCCCAGATCATGGGTGATCAGCACCAGCGACATTTTAAACTCTTTTTGCAATTCTCCCAGCAAGGACATGATTTGGTCTTGCACAGTCACATCCAAAGCTGTTGTCGGCTCATCCGCGATAAGCAACTCTGGCTCACACAAAAGCGCCATGGCAATCATTACCCGCTGCCGCATGCCGCCAGAAAATTCATGTGGATACATATGAACACGGTTTTTGGCCTCGGGTATACGCACTGCATCCAGCAGTGCAATGGCCCGCGCTGTGGCCTCACGTTTGCTCATCCCCCGATGATGCACCAAAACCTCGACCATTTGCTCTGACACTCGCAAATACGGGTTAAGCGAGGTCATCGGATCCTGAAAAATCATTGCCATTTTTTCGGCGCGATATGTATTGAGTTCAGAGGTTGGCAGGTTAAGGATGTCTTTTCCTTCAATCAAAACCCGGCCACTGCTGCGCCCATTATCGGCCAGCAGCCCCATGATTGAAAAAGCGGTTTGCGATTTTCCCGACCCACTTTC
>CABZJG010000234.1 GCA_902525995.1 Paracoccaceae bacterium
CAAGCGAACACCCGGTTGTGACCGTGAGGGGCTGTGGGCCAATCATTGCCAAAATAGCCATATAAACCGATACATCAGCCAGACTGAACATTGTGGGACCGGAAACCGTACCCCCAGGGCGCAAATGTTTATCTTGGATATTGAGCTTTACCTTTAATTGACGCTCGGCCAATTCCAGAACAGTAAACTCACCTTTTATTTGGGGAAACACCTGCTCTAGATACTCAATCAGAGTAGTAGACGTAAAATGCAACATCATTCTTTTCCTTATTTATAATTTATTCTAAGGTTTCACCTAAACAGGGTGGAGAGCAAGATGGCTTTATTGGAACGTCACGACACAAATTCAATAGCGCATCTAAAGATGAATGCGCCAGAAAAATTAAATGCTCTGTCTGAAGAGATGCTCAGCGCGCTTCAAAGCCAATTTGATAATTTGCAAAATGATCGCCAAATACGGGCCGTGATCCTGTCAGGATCCGGGAAAGCTTTTTGCGCCGGTCATGATCTTAAAGAAATGACAGCGGGTCGGCAGGCAGAAGACGGTGGAAAAGCCTACTTCACAGAGCTTTTTCAAAAATGTGCCCATATGATGACTTCAATCCAAAAGCTTCCCCAACCTGTGATCGCACAAGTGCACGGTAGTGCCACCGCTGCGGGATGCCAATTGGTGGCAAGTTGTGATATGGCTGTGGCGGCCGACAGCACGCGCTTTGGTGTAAATGGCGTAAATATTGGGCTGTTCTGCTCCACGCCAATGGTTGCACTTTCGCGTAATATTCCTCGAAAGCAAGCCTTTGAAATGCTGATCACGGGCCAATTTATTAACGCTGAACGCGCTCGCGAGTTGGGTTTGGTCAATCGCATTGCAAGCGAGGATGAGCTTGAGGAAGCGACAACTGAACTGGCAGAAACCGTGGCAAGCAAACTGGCCGTAGCGGTGAAAATTGGCAAAGAGGCCTTTTACAATCAGTTGCAGATGCCCCTATCAGAGGCCTATGACTACACTGGTAGTGTAATGGCTGAAAATATGCTGTTTCGTGATACTGAAGAAGGCATCAGCGCCTTTATAGAAAAGCGGGATCCAAACTGGGAGCAGTAAAGAAATTTTAGTTTTGTACGACGTACTTATGGGCCTTTAAAGCTACACCATTAAAAAAGACAATTCAGCCCTATTCGGGAAGCCCTGCAAGCCTAAGGCCCTCAATTAAGTTATCTTTCAGAAACTCGTTCATTTCAGGCACGACTTTCCGGTAATCTTAGAGCGTTTTTATCTCTGGTCTTGCTTTTTGGTACTTGGCCAACCAGATTTTGCTTTCTTCGATTTGCCCATCCGACGCCAAGACAGCAGCTTTGAACCCAAAAAGCCGATCGAGCGGCGCTGTTTCAATACATCTATCGATGGATATAATGGCATTGGCCCAATCTTTTTTTCCGATATGGCAGAATACCAGCCAACTTTCTAATTCACCTCTTGAAACCAGATCAATTTCCATTGCTTTTTTCACGACTTCTATCGCTTGGTCAAACTTACCGTCACGCTGAAGCTGTATAGAATACATCTCAAGCGACCGGGGATGGTTGGGGTTCGATTCAAGCGCTTTTTTGATGAATTCAACCATCCTCTCAGGATCTTGTTTGAGATAAAAAGAAATCCCCTTCAAACTGATCGCATCAGGATTATTTGGATCTAAGCTGTACCCTTTTTCACAATGTTCAAAGAATCTTTTTTCATTCTCAGGCCTGTCAGAAGCCAATTGGGGAATGAAAATAAAATCAATCATACAAGACGCAATAACCAAATGCGGTTCGCTGAAGCTGGGGTCTATTTCGATTGCCTTTTCACAATGAGAAACAGCCTTTCTCTTGAAATTGAATTGGCTTTCAAGCTCTTTGACTTCTTTGGATTTATTTAAAAATGACAAACCTTGTAAGTATTGGTCCCAGGAACTGAGATCGATATTTTTCCTGTTGTTTAGGCGTTTGAGCTCATTTGCTTTAAGTGCGGGGGAAATAAAAACCGCAACCTTTTGAGATACTTCATCTTGTATTTCAAAAATATCTTCAAGCGACCGGTCCCAGTTTTGCGACCATATCTGAGTATCGTCTTCCACATTGATGAGTTTTACATTTATCCGGACTTTATTTCCACCCTTTCTGACGCTGCCCACAACAAGGTAACGGGCACCCAATTCATCGGCAATTTGCTTGGTCGGCTCTTTTGAACCTTTATAGGCAGACGTTGAATTACTCGAAATTACTGGAAATGTTTTCCACTGGGATAAATGCGAAATAATATCTTCTGTAATACCGTCAGCAAAATATTCCGGTTCGGGGTCATTGCTTAAATTGCTAAACGGAAGGACCGCTATTGTCGGGGGTTGATTGGACTGGCCACTTGGGCGCTCTGCAACATCAAGCTGTCTTTGTTCAAGGCCCAAGTCTTGCCATATCAAAGGCATGAAGAACGGTATTTTTGACTTTTTGTTCACCAAGATCATTGAACACCAGATCAACTTTCGTATTCACGAAATC
>CABZJG010000235.1 GCA_902525995.1 Paracoccaceae bacterium
GAAATTGAATTCATTGATTGCAAAAGTGGGATCGAAACCGATGCCGGCTGTGATGTTGTGCGCACTTGGCGCAACAGCTCGACCTGTAATTTATGCACCCGTTTAAGGTCGGGCGCAGTTGTGCCAAACCTGTCTTTCAGACCCGGAAATCTTTTGGCAAGTTTTTGCGATCCAGTGATGAATAAGACGCCTTCGCAGGCCAGTTTATACTCATCCTGAACTTTACCAAACACAGCATCACGTATCGCTGTATCGGACACCAGCGTTGCATAATCAGCTGCAATGCCCATGTCCGTTTGAAACAAAGACTTCTCCACCTCATCGACGATCAGTCGAAACAGTTTGGCATGGTCAAACATTTGTCTGAGTATGTCATCACCTTGCGTACCCCGAAACCGTCGAAAGGCAGAAATAGCGGTGCCGAAACCATACCAACCGGTGATTAAATGACGGTTTTGGGACCATGCAAAAACCCATGGTATGGCACGAAGATCACTAAGCGAAGCGGCCCCGAAACGGCGGGCTGGCCGTGAGCCGATTTTAAGCATCGCGAGCTCGTCCACAGGGCTTGCCTGTTGAAAATAGTCGATAAAACCGGGTGTTTCCAAAAGATCAGAATAGGTTGTCTGTGACAGGCCAGACAGCGCATCAAGCGCATCGGTGATGGCAGGGTCAGCTAGGCTATCGCCTGTGTTTGAGCTGTGACAGAAAACGCTGGACGCCAACAGCTCAAGATGTGCAGCTGCAGTGCTGACATTTGAATAATTGGCTGACACCACCTCACCTTGCTCCGTCAGGCGCAATTGACCATGCACGGTGTTGGGCGGTTGTGCTGCGATGGCGCGATCTGTGGGGGCTCCGCCGCGGCTGACTGAGCCACCACGACCGTGAAAAAAGACCGGCTGAAAATCCTTGGTCTGGAGCGCACGCATGATCTTTCGCTGGGCTTGATCCAGCTCCCAGATCGAACATAGAAATCCGCCGTCTTTGTTGCTGTCAGAATAGCCCGGCATAATCTCAATTGTTTGCCCGCCCACCTTTAGGCTGCGCCGGGCAAGCGGTACTTGTAGCAGTTCTGTTAAAATGTCGGGTGCTGCGCGCAGATCTTCTATGGTTTCAAACAATGGGACAACGGTGATATCAATGGTTTCTGCCCCAAAGCCGGCGTAGCGGGCCAACAGATAAACCCCCCAAAAGATCATCGGTTGAGCGGGTCATGGATAAGATAAAGGGCCCGATGGCCGCTGGGTCTGCACTGCGCCGAGCGCTTTTCATCAGACTGAATACATCTAAAAGCTCAACAGCTTGCGGGCTTAATTTGTGACGCTCAACAGCTTTAAGATCTGTTGTCGCCAATTCAGTGCGCAGCCGCTCTGACCACTCTGCGCTGCCATATTCGGGCGTTGTTACTCCTGTCTGACTTTTCCAAATCTCTGCCAAAACGTCTGTTGTGACCGTCGAGTTCTGCCGAATATCGAGGGTAAAGATCCGAAACCCAAACACCTGAGCCCGCCATTTGATAGGCCGGATATAAAGCGAGGACAGCTTTTCTGCACCGATAGACAGAAGTGCGTTTTCGATCTGACCCAGATCCGAGATGAAATCGTCTGTATGGTTATAGCTGTCGTTTTCTAGCCGGTGGATTATTGAGCTAAGCGCTTGCCGGAACATTTCGTTTGCATTGTTCGCTTGCAAGCCGCGCGCACAAATGAGCTTTGATAAACCTGCTGTGATATCATCGTTTAAGGGGGTGATTTTATGACTAATGCTAAGGCGCGCGGCGGCTTTACGCAGCAAGCCGGTATAACAGGTGATAATATCGGCCTTGGCATTTTTGAGCGCCAAGGCTGTCATTTTAGCGGTTACATTTGGGTTTCCGTCCCGATCACCGCCGATCCATGAATGAAACTTGATGCAGGGGGTGATATTGTCTAGCCCGCCAAAAACAAGCTCGGCGGCCCGCTCAAAGCGTTCAAAAACCTCAGGTATGGCATCAAAAATACTATCGCGGAAAAACTGCAACCCCCATTGAATTTCATCTTCAAGGGTGGGCCGCTCAAGCCGTAATTCTCCGGTCATCCATAAAAGATCAATTTCGGCTTCAATTTCAGCCAAGCAGATTTTTCGATCTCGCAGAGTGAGCCGCTGGGGATCAAAGGCAACCAAATTGGCATGTAGCCGGCGATGGATTTCCAAAACCGTGACCCGTTTGGCGTCAGTGGGATGGGCCGTAAGCGTTGGGCCGACAGATAGTTTAGAGAGCTTACTTTTGATTATATCCGTTTCCAAGCGCGAGCGGCTAAGGCTTTGGGCAAAGCTGTTGTTAAGCTCTTTCTCGCCGTGATCGTTTTCAATGTGATGGCGGCGGCGCATGCGTCTAATTTTTTCGGTAATTTTGAGCAGCTGAAACCAGATGTTTAAAGCCTGCAGATAGGGGATTGCGGCCCTACCTGCAGGGATCGTCGCCTGGGAGGAGGTG
>CABZJG010000236.1 GCA_902525995.1 Paracoccaceae bacterium
AATCTCGACCCCCATGTCCAAAAGCGCTTGGCGGCAATCCTTAGAGTTAATCTTTGGATTGCGCTCCCAGCAGGGACCGCGTTGCGGCTCGGCCACAAACACCTTCCCCTTAAATTTTGGGCTATTGGCCCGCAGTGAGGCTAAAAACAGGACCGCTTCATATTGCAGGCGACCAGCTTGTGCTACAAGCACGAGGTTGAAAATCTTTTTGGGCATAAATGACCTATTGGAAAATAGATAATCTTTAGCAACTCACAGCGGTTTTGGAAAGCCCAAAGGAATACCGGCTCATGTGTAACAGCTTTTGGCTGCATTGCTTTGGGCGGCAGCGCTGGTCTTTATATTTGGCCTAAAATTAAGACAATGCGTCTTTATACTCTAAAAACCTGGCATCGCGCATTACGCGTTGGTTCATGGCCTCGCGCAGGGCTCCAACCGATTTATAGGGCCGCATCACCACCTCAAAACATGCAATGAGCCCGGCGTCGTCCAAAGTGATCAAATCCACGCCAACCGCATCGAGCGCGCCAATTTTGCATTCAAATTCACAGGCCCAGTTTACCCCTTCACCCATAATGCGGCGGTATTTAAAATCTGAAAAAACATGGCCCACATGGCCCAAGACGGCTGCGACAGGATCACGCCCAGTCCATGTTTTGTAATAGGTCGGGGGTTTAAACCTCACATCTTCGGCCAGCAAGTCTTTGATTGCGTTTTCGTCGCCCTTGGCAACAACATCAAGCATGGTCTTAATCGTTGGGTGCATCCTAGCCTCGTTCTACGCGTCTAAAACAGCTTTCGAACATTCGTTATGACGTGCAGATATGCCATAAATCTCATGTTCTGCCCAGCCTTGATCCGCCGAGGTTCGCTTGGATAACGCCACGTTTTTAAAGCCGGCCAAGTCGTGGTCAGGCGTGAGCTTTTAAAAAGTTGACAAGATACTTATTATTCGAAAAAAGATGAGCGCTTATAATTATCAGTTGTTGCCCGCTGCGCCAAAGTAGCGCTGCTATAAAACCTTTGGCCGGCTTCTCACAACATCAATCGAACAGGATTTAGGCAATGGTCGCAGAGATTTCAGAACCCGCCCGAAAAACGCCAGTGGCGCTGGAAGCCGATATTGTGGTCGTGGGATCGGGTCCGGGCGGTTTGGCCGCAGCTTTGGCCGCGGCGCGCTGCGGGGCAAAAGTGGCCTTGGTCGAGCATTTTGGCTGTTTTGGCGGTAATATTACGGTTGTGGGGGTGGAAGGTTTTGCCTAGTACCGACATGAGCAAACCGTTGAAGCCAACGGCATCGGCCGCGAATTTGAAGAGCGCGCCAAGGCCATGGGGGCTGCAGTGCCCGAAAGTCAGTTCCTGAGCTATGAACTCGACAGTGAAGGATTTAAATTGGTCGCGGATCAATTGGTTAGCGAAGCCGGCATTGTGCCAATGCTGCACCGCCAGTTTGTTGCCCCGATCATGGAAGGCACCAAGGTGCGCGGTATTATTGTCGAATCCAAATCCGGCCGCGAGGCCATTCTGGCAAAACGGGTAATCGATGCCACTGGGGACGCTGATATTGCGCACCGATCTGGTGCGCCAACCTTTAAAACTCCGATCGAGCAAACTCAGGCCGCCAGTGTGATGTTTCATCTCGCCGGTGTCGACAAAGAGAAATTCATGCAGGGTGTTGCTGATGATCCGCAAACCTACAAGGACTGGTCAAGCGGTGAATGGCAGGTCGAAACAGATGGCAAAGAAGATGACATGTTCTCGCCCTTTCTTGGCAAGCCTTTTGAACAGGCCATCCGTGACGGGTTGATCCCGGCGGATCTCAATACCATTGGCGGGACTTGGGGCGCCGTGCACGACAGCGGTGAGATGACCTATATGAACCTCATCCATCTGGCCGGGTGTGATGGAACCGATGCAGACAGTCTGACGCGGTTTGAAATCGAAGGGCGCCGGCAGGCGATGCTGGCGATCGAAGCATTGCGCCATTATACAGCAGGCTGCGAGGGCGTACGGCTACGCAATTTCGGTATGAGCATTGGCATCCGTGACAGCCGTAAAATCGATGCTGTGTATAATATGACGGAAACAGACGTGCGCCAGCAGGGACGTTTTGACGACAGTATCGGAATTTACCCTGAGTTTATTGATGGCTATGGAATTTTAATTTTGCCAACAACCGGGCGCTACATGCAAATCCCCTATCGGGCAATGGTGCCCAAAAGTGTTGAAAATCTTCTTGTTGCTGGCCGTGCAATAGGCGGGGATCGGGTTGCCCATGCTGCAACCCGAAACATGGCCTGCTGCGCCGTTGCCGACCAAGGCGCAGGCGTAGCGGCGGCGATTTCGGTACAAACAGGGGTCCCTCTACAGGAAATTGAAATTGGCTTGGTTCAAAAGGAACTAAGACAACAAGGTGTAAGGCTTGATTGATCCGGTGTTCTTTGATTGGGCGGCTATAATACCTTAGGAGCTTA
>CABZJG010000237.1 GCA_902525995.1 Paracoccaceae bacterium
ACCGCCATACGATCTCCTGAAGCATTCAAAGAAATCGAAGAACCAAAATGGTCATACTTTTTAAGCCCAGTTAAATCCAAATCCTTATTAACTATACTACGATTTCCAAGTCCTATTAAACCAGCATAAAACCAACTTTGTATGGTTGCGGCAGTGCCAATGGTAATATTTTGGGGATCAATCAGTATATGCCCCCCCCCACCGACGGTGACATCGACAAGCGATGCCTTACGCAACTCATTGGCCGAGGAAATTTCCACAGATCCTCCACCAGTGTTGCCGCTGGCGTCAATCTGGCCCAAAAAGGTTGTTTCATCATCAGACCAGATAATGGCCGTACCGCCTACACCTGCGTGCGCCTGCACATCGATTTGAGTGGTATCGTTTATAAAAGTTTGCTGGCTGGAGCTAAGCGTTGGAAGCGCGCTCCAGCGGCCAATAAAACTTTCAAAATAGTCGAGGCTTTGATCAACAGGTTTCCCGCCTTGAAAGGCTCCACCAAGACGCACCATGCCACCCACAGATTGCCCTGCGGCATCCAACGTTGCACTGAAAAAGCGCAGGTCAGACCCGGTTATATCAATCATCCCGCCCGACCCAACACGTCCATACGCAGAATACGCACCAGATGTCAGCATCCCCATGCCAGCATCCATAAGAATATCACCTCCGGTGGCGCCATCTACGCGCAGCTCTGAGGAGGTGCTTTGGATAATTTGGCCGGCCTCAACCCCGATAAACCCACCCGTACCAGAGCCAGAAGTGGCCTGCATTTGGCCCGAAAAGCTAAGCTGGTTCTCAATATCCAGCTCAATCTTACCACCAGCGGTTTCCGATCCGGTTGAAGAGGCATCTATCACGCCGCCCAGCATCGCTGTATCAGCCTGAATGTTTATCTGACCCGCATTAAGGCCTGCGACGGAAAGTTCTGAGCCTTCCGAAAGAGTAAGGTAACCATTGCTTGAAAGAATAAGTTCGCCCTTTGGCCCCACTTGTAGGCTATTTGCCTTTGTGATGCCGGAGTGATTGATTATATTGGATTTTAATTCAGCAGCAGCCCCGGCTGAAAGCCAGACACGCCCATTGTCGGCTCGGATGACACCATCTTGCTCAATCAACCCTTCAACCACACCAGATTCAATATCAAGCGAGTATAGGGCACCATCTACGTTCACCTTTACACGGCTTCCCGCACCCATGAGGACGCTTCCATCATTGGCGGTGATGGTGCCTGAGTTTTCAATTGTCGCCCCGATAAAGGCTGCTAAACCACCGTTTTCGGTTGTAATAACGCCTTGATTATCCACTGTTGTTAATGCAGAGCCTTCAAAAACATAGTCACCTATTAAAAAATCGTCTTGGGATATATCCAACGTCGAGGCAATCAGCCCACCAACATTTACTTGTGAAGAAGGAGAAAATAACACCCCTGATGGATTAATTAAAAATACGCGACCGTTTGCTTTCAGAGACCCGAAAATCTCGGATGGGGATCCCCCCGAAACCTTGTTGAGTGCAGCCGAAGTGGATGAGGGTTGTTGGAATTCAACCTGATTACTGGGCGCAATAGAAAACGATTTCCAATCTAAAATGAGTTTGTCTGAACTTTGATTTACCAGCAAGCTTTCACCTGAGCGCTCAAAAGTAACATCACCTGATTCAACTTTTTCTAGAACAGGCAAAACATCAGCGTAAACTGAAGAAAGAAATAGTCCCTGAGCAACACAAATCTTTATAAGATGACATAAAATCTTGCTAGGAAGGTTTTTAAAACTTTGAGAGATTGACATAGGTATGTTTCCTGTCCTAACTTTAATGCTGACGGGGCATTATCAGGTTGATTTGGGTAGGTTGAGTTAAGTTTATTATCTTGGATTATTCCGCCATCCGTAAAGTATTTCAGCCCGAAAATGAAAAAGTGTCCAATCTAGGCATGGCAGTAAGATGTGGCTGACAGAAGGCTGCGGCGTAGAAGAGATCTTCTGTTGGTCTGATCATAGGCGGCAAGGACGCGTTGGGCATACTTTGACAATTCAAATATCTTCTCACACCCCTGCGTCGACCCACGGTTTTCCTGAATGCGATTTTTGAAACCTTTGTGCACACGATGCGCGCACAGGGAGACAATTGGTCATCAATCTCTGTTAGTGATATCTCAGAGATGGTATTGCCCTCATTGGCCGCAATCGCGTCCCAAGTCATAGCATTTGTCATAGTATTCATTAATCTTTCCTTTACCTTAAGGCATGGGGGAATCCCGCGCCCAACACCTCTGCATGCGCACACATAACGAAAAGCAAATAACGAAAAGCAAAGCTATACCCCCATTTGAGGGGGCAAATACTTTAACCGCGCGCCCTCAAAATTAGGTCCCCTTTTTTTTGAGCAGTCCAAAACAACACCAACGGCTTTATCAAGAAAAGTTTCTGTCATGTCTGACGTCAGCACCTACCGGAA
>CABZJG010000238.1 GCA_902525995.1 Paracoccaceae bacterium
TGCGGATGTGTGATTTGGGGGGGGATTGCGGACATTCGCTGCGGGTGCCGCAATTTCTAAGCTTCCGGTAAAGAACGGACCCTCATTCAACTGATCTGAAATCAGTTGTTGGCACTTCGAGTACATGTGAGAAGGTACTTGTGGCCAAGAGAATTCCTGTCTTAAGATAACTTCAGTTGCCTAATTGTGCTTTCACTTTTTCCACGGACATACAATGTATCTAAAAAGAATAGTTTTTGAAAAATACGGCCCATTGAAAAATACCAAAATTGTCTCTCGTTTCAAGGAGAGCGGTGAGCCGATCCCAATAGCCTTGGTCGGAGTCAATGGCGCAGGGAAGACCCTAGTTCTTTCTTCAATCCTTGACGCACTGGTCACAATGAGAAGCCAAGTCTACTCAACAGACATCGATGTGCACGAGGGAAAATTGTTCAAGCCGTTAAAACAGTCTATTCGCTCCAATAACACTGCATTGTTTGCAATGACAGTATCTGATTATACAACAAAAAGTGGTGTGGTTACCTTTTCAGAAGTGATTCCCAACTTGAAAGATGGCACCGAGTTCGACTTGCCGGAAGGATTCAAAAAACCTGAGGGTTTTGATGTCGCAAGGTTTAAGAAAATAGGTTTAAGTAAGGCTAGCTCACGTATTGATTGCACTGTTGAAGACGAAATCAAGAAAACAGTTTTGGCATTTTTTCCTGCAGGTCGTGCGGAATTACCCGGATGGTTAGGTTCGAATACAAAGATAAACTTTGATATTAGTCAGAAGTTCAGCGACCAAGCTGGGCATTCGATTTGGCGCATGAACCTGGTGAATGAGATTAGTCAGTGGCTTCTAGATATCGTTCTTGATACCGAGCTATATGACAGAGAGCAGACCCAGGTGACAAAGGATCGCCAAAAAATCCAGGTTTTTATCCCTGTCGTCGGCCGGAATCGCCGAATATTGAACCATCTGAATCAACTGGTTTCTGACATTGTTCAGAACCATTTTGAAGGCTTTGTCAGTGCCAGGTTTGCGATCGCTGAACGTTCACACGGAAGCCGTTATGTAATGGTTCTGGCCAAGCGGCAGGACGGCACTGAAGTTACAATCGCAAATCAACTTGAGGATCTATCAACGGGCGAACTCATGGCATTCTGCCTGTTTGCGGATATTATTCGAATGGCGGAGCTACAAGGAGGTTGGGATCGTGAAAACATTAATGATATAAAGGGCTTGGTTTTGGTGGATGAGGTCGACATTCATTTGCACATTCGCCTACAAAAGGAAGTTTTGCCGAGCCTCATAAAGAAATTCCCGAAAGTGCAGTTTATTTTTTCTACGCACTCTCCCTTTTTGGCGCTAGGAGTTTCATCGGGAGAAGTTGATATTATCAGTATGCCGACTGGGTCACCAATTGATGTTGCGGATTTCAGTGAGTTTGGTGCCGCATATGACACATTCTTTGAGCAAGATGAAAATTTTAAACGCAAATTCGCTGCTCTCGAAAAAGAGCTTATTAACAAGTCAAAAATTACTGTTTTCACGGAAGGTAAGACTGACTTTAAGCACCTACGGCATACTCTCGACAAGTTCCAAGAAAATGGTTGTTTTCCCAAATTAGATGTTATTTTTTATGAGACCCCAGAACAGATGGGGGACGGCGAACTCAAGAAACTCTTTAATCTTTATAAAAAGTTTCCGCCGCCCTTCCCAATTGTTTGCTTATTTGACAGAGACAAAAAAGATATTGTCAAAGAGTTTGCGGGTACTGAGAATGGTTACATTGTCGACAAGAAGGTGGCCGGAATGTGCCTCGTCGTACCTGATCACAGAAGCCAAACACCAGACATTTCTATTGAGCATTTGTATACAGACAAAGCGCTTTATACCTTCCTTCCCGGGACCACAAAGAGGCTTCGATTCAACCATGAAATTGCCTACAAACATGATAAGAAGGCCGCGTTCCTGACAAACACACCTGATGAGCAAAAAATAGAGATATACGATAGCGATACGGCTCAACTGGCAAACCAAGATGGAACCCAAAAAGGCGAATTGGCTATTTCAAAAAGTGTTTTTGCCGATGAAATTGCTTTGTCTCAGATAGGATCTGATTTTGATTTAGAGGGGTTCCGGCCGACTTTTGAACTGCTGGAAGTTGTCGTTACGGCATTGGGGGGGGGTCGGAGGATCCTCAGTAAGATAGTACCGCTGGTCCAATTGGCTCTTCGCGGTTTCAAGAGGCTTGAGACACAACTTGGCAAGATACTCGATGACCCATGGTTGTGCGACGCATAGCTCGCTAGGTCACTTGTGACGACTTGCGGTTTGGCCGCAGACTTTGTGTTCACCCAACTCTAGAATTCGCGACTGCAGCGAATGACCGTAACGGGGGCCGCAACCGCAGAAACTAGTTATCCTGACGAGTAGCCGGTTTGGGCCGTAAATTCAAAAGCGTT
>CABZJG010000239.1 GCA_902525995.1 Paracoccaceae bacterium
TGTCCGTATATATTTTCTTGGCCAGGCTGTATGGATTTTCTGATCCTGAACGTAATGCATCTAATATTTGCACTTCGCGGCTCATTCGGTGATTGATAAGCCATTCAGTACGGTTTTTGGGTTCAAACACAGGATTTCCATGGCCGGGATAAAAAATTCTCCAGTTCGACTTCAGCAATTTATGGCATGACTTCATGAAGTCTCCTAGATCTCCATCCGGAGGCGAAACCATTGAGCTGGCCCAATCCATTATATGATCACCGGTGAAAAGTGCATCCTTCCACGAAAAACACAGGTGGTTTGAAAAATGTCCCGGTGTTTCCAAAACGCCAAGCTGCCAATTGTCACCCGAAATTAGGTCGCCTTCTTGAACTCTCCTATGCGGGGAAAAAGTGGAATCTACCCCTTCTCCTCCGCTTGAATACCCTTGTTTGACTAAAGATTTCATTGTTTCACTTTGCCCATCGTAAGAGGAGCCAAATGCGTAAATTTCAGCTTGTGTGATTTCCGACAATTGGGATGCAAGTGGAGAATGGTCAATATGGGAATGTGTCACAAATATATGTGTAATACGCTGACCGGGCAGAAGCGTTTTCTGGATTGCATTGAGATGCGTCGCACTGTTTGGGCCGGGATCAATGACTGCGATTTCTCGTGAGCCAAGCAAATAAGTATTTGTCCCCCAAAAGGTCATTGGGGAAGGGTTCGGGGCCAGTATACGTCTAAGGTTAGGCTCCAATTGCTCGACTTCACCTGCGAGGGGGGCAAATTGTGATTTCAGATCGGTCATTCTTGTTCCCCTTTTGGCAATGTTAGGCTATTTGTAGAGATGATGTTTAACTGGATCAAACAGTATATGCCCTCAGGGCTTCACGGCCGCGCAGCGCTTATACTGGTGCTGCCAGTGATATTGATTTGGCTGGTGGTATCGATTGTTTTTGTTCAGCGCCACTTCGAAGGCGTAACTGAACAAATGACGCGTACGATACGCAGCGAAATAGTTTTAATCGCAGAACTTCTATCTATGACTGATAATCCTGTGGTGACTGCCAAACAGGTTGCAAAGCCTCTGGGTATTCAAATAAGGAAAGTACCCAATAGCGATGAGATCTTCATCGCCAAACGACGGTTTTACGACTTTACTGGTATTGTGGTGCGCCGTGAACTTATGTCCCTATCTAATGTTAAAGCTGTGGGATTACCGGACGACGGCACGGTTCGGATAAGGATATTAGTGCTTGATCAGATTTTCGATCTTACATTTTTTCGCAACCGGGTTTCCGCATCAAATCCGCATCAGTTGATTGTAAATATGATATTTTTTGGAGCGATCTTTACAATTATCGCTTATATTTATCTACGCAATCAGCTTCGCCCAATTACAAGACTTGCAAGTGCTGCAGAAGCATTTGGGCTGGGCCGCACTGTTGCTTATAAACCATCTGGAGCGGTGGAGGTGCGCGCGGCGGGACAGGCATTTTTAGATATGCGTGCAAGAATAGAGCGGCATATTGAACAAAGAACCATGATCCTTTCTGGTGTAAGTCACGACTTGCGAACGCCTTTAACCCGTTTGAAGCTAGGTCTTTCACTTCTCTCAAAAGATGAACGAGAGCCGTTAGAGCGTGATGTTGATGAAATGCGACAGCTTTTAGATGAGTTTTTGTCGTTTGCGCGCAACCAATCCGAAGTTGCCTCAAAATCAACTCCAACAGATCCAATCGCATTGGTTCAAACAATTGTTGATGATGCAAAAAGAGCTGGGCGAAATGTGCGTTTGGTCGGGGCGGATATTAAAGTTTTCGTGAATATGCGGCCATTGTTGGTAAAACGAGCATTGGAAAACTTAGTCATGAATGCCGTGAGGTATGGTTCTAAGGCTGAAATTTCGGTGAGAATAGAGACAACCGAATTAACCTTTAGCATATCTGATGATGGACCCGGTATACCGGATCACCAAATTGAACAGGCCCTAAAACCTTTTTCTCGCTTAGATCCATCGCGAAATCAAAATCATGGATCGGGTGTGGGCTTAGGTTTGCCGATTGCCGCCGATGTTGCGCGGTCGCATGGCGGAAGGCTTGTCCTTTCAAAGAGTGAATCATTGGGTGGTTTACGGGCTGAGTTTATCATTTCCCGTTGATTTTTTAGGTTTGTTTTTGAAAAAATTATTTGTTTTCCGCTTAAACTTCATGGTTTTTTGACATGCCGTTTGCAATGATTATCTAGGTCAATTAGTTCGTATTTGTCATTCTTTAATGGCATTTCTCCCTTTATATGCAAAGGAATAATGTGCTATGTACTTAAGATTTATTTTCTTTGGTTGGGGTTTGCCTTTAGGTTTAAAATGTTCTGAATTTTTGTTGGGGCATTCGTTTGGTTGGTTTTGTTTGAAGTACCTTTGAATTGGTGAAGAGAAAACGCAGTATTGATCAGGTTTTATGAAGT
>CABZJG010000240.1 GCA_902525995.1 Paracoccaceae bacterium
GGATCAGAGCTTTTGCAAACGCTGGGTGCAGGGCTGCGATGGCAAAATTTGGGTAGATGGTGCATCAAAAATCACACATCATGGCAACTATGCATTCCACGGCGATTATTCAAAATCCAACCAGAATGTCATTTCCTAGATGACTAGCCATAGGAGCTTTTAGATCTCTTAGAATTATACTTTCACCCGCGCTGCGGTTGGATCATACATCGGTTTCAGCGATGCTTCCGCTTTCACGCGCGTGCCCGCCACATCAATTTCAAAGCTCGAAGCCAGTAATTGATCCCCCGTTTCCGATGCGCAGGGTACATACCCCATGCCCATTGCGCCGCCCAAGTGGTGGCCGTAAGCGCCCGAACTGACGTAGCCAATAATCTCACCATCGCGTAAAATAGGCTCGTTATGATAGAGCAGCGGCTCAGGATCGGTGAGTTTGAATTGCATTAAGCGCTTATCAAGTCCGGTCTCTTTTTTGCGCAGCACCGCATCGCGGCCGATAAAGTCGGGTTTGGCGGTTTTAACCGCAAAGCCCAGACCCGCCTCAAGCACATGATCTTCGCAGGTGATATCATGGCCAAAATGGCGAAAGGCTTTTTCACTGCGGCAGCTGTCCATCACATGCATTCCGCAGAGCTTCATCTGATGATCCGCGCCCGCCTCATAAAGGGTTTCGAAAACATGGCCGGCCATATCGCTGCTGACATAAATTTCCCAGCCAAGCTCGCCCACATAGCTGACCCTATGAACTCGTGCGAGGCCCATGCCGATCTCGATCTCTTGCATAGTGCCAAAGGGGTTGGCAGCGTTGCTAAAGTCATTGGGCGATACTGCTTGCATCAAGGCCCGCGCATTTGGCCCCATTACGGCCAAAACGCCTTCGGATGCGGTTACATCGGTGATCACCACATTATGCTCGCCCATGTGGCGGCGCAGCCAAGTTTCATCCGCGAGGCGCGTCGCGGCTGGCGTGACCACCAGATAGGCGGTTTCAGAAAGCCGCGTAACCGTGACGTCAGCTTCAATGCCGGCAGCAGCGTTTAAAAACTGGGTATAGGTGATTTTGCCCACCGGGCCGGACATATCTGCGCCGCAAACATGGTTCAAAAAGGCCTCGGCATCGCGGCCCTCGACCCTGATTTTGCCAAAGGAGGACATGTCATACATGCCCACGGCATTGCGAATGGCGCGGTGTTCACGGGCCGCGTTTTCAAACCAGTTAGTTTTGGCGTTTCCATGAATAGTCATAATCGCGCTCTTGGCCCTCATCTGCGAACCAGTTCGCCCTTTCCCAACCGGCAAGTTCGCCAAAAACGGCGCCTTTTTCAGCCAAATGGCTGTGAAACGGCGTGCGCCGTACGCCGCGGGCTGTGGCCTTTTGGCGAAATGGATAATGATCGGCGTAAAGCAGACCCAGAGTTTCTTTTGAGCGTTCAAAAAGATAGTGCTTGTTGCCCTGAAACGGCTGCATCCGGGTGATATCCACATCGCCAAGATCAAACGGCTTTTCCCCGCCGTCCATCCATTGGCTGAGCGCCATGCCTGCACCGCCCGCCGATTGGATGCCCACTGAGTTAAATCCGGCTGCAACCCAGACATTGTCCATCTCGGGCGCCAGTCCCAGATGATAGGCATCATCGGGGGTAAAACTTTCCGGTCCATTGAAAAATGTGTGGATGCCGGCTTCGCCCAGCATCGGCATCCGGTTCACGGCCATTTCAAGGATCGGTTCAAAATGGTCGAAATCCTCAGGCAGCTGGTCGAATTCAAAATCATCGGGAATGCCATCCATCGCCCAGGGTTTTGAATTTGGCTCAAACGCGCCCAGCATCATTTTGCCGGCATCTTCTTTGTAATAGGCACACTCATCTGGCACCCGAAGAACCGGCAGCTGGCTTAACCCCTCGATGGGCTCAGAGACGATATAAAAATGCTCGCAGGCATGAAGCGGTACGTTGATCCCTGCCATGCGGCCAACCTCATGACCCCACATGCCGCCGCAATTTACGACCATATCACAGCTGATATGCCCATGGCTGCCGTCTTCGGCCTGCCAGTCCACACCGGTGACGCGGCGGCCTTGCCGCGCAATACCTGTCACTTTAACCCGCTCTTGCACCAAAGCGCCGCGTTGCCGCGCGCCCTTGGCAAGCGCCAGCGCAATATTGGCCGGATCGCCTTGGCCGTCCTTATCCAGAAACACACCCGCCTTAATACCTTCAAGGTTCAAATGGGGATAGCGCACGCCGACCTCCTGGGCAGATATTTCTTCAATATCAACGCCAAAGGCGCGGGCCATGGCGGCGGAGCGGAAAATTTCCTCTTTGCGTTCTTCGCTTAGGGCCACGGTGATTGACCCCACGCGCTTGAACCCTGTCGCCACGCCGGTTCCCGCCTCAAGCGATCCGTAAAG
>CABZJG010000241.1 GCA_902525995.1 Paracoccaceae bacterium
CTTTGCAGGTTCGTGTCTGTATACCCCGGGTGGCAAGCAATACAGATCGCTTTGCTACCAGCAGCTTGAAGACGGCGGTCCAGTTCGAACGCAAACATCAGATTTGCCAGTTTCGATTGCGCGGCAATCAAAATGCTGCCTGCAGCAAACAACGCAATTTTCTTAATCATCTTAATCTTCCTTAACGTAAAAAATATCGTGCACTGTCAAATCAAGTTCCCGGGCAATTTGCATTGCCAGCAAGGTGGAAGGGGTGAACACATGGTTTTCAATTGTATTGATGGTTTTTCGCGACACACCGATCTGTTCTGCAAGCGAAGCTTGGGTATATCCCTTTTGCGCACGTAGTTCTTTGAGAGTGTTACGGAGTTCCGCCATGATCACCCCCGAAGGTTGATGAAACAGAAAGACAACATTGGCGCTGCACCAATTGCGGTGCCCATCGCAGCAATTGCTGTGATTGAGGAAACCCAGCCTAGGGCCATTAACACGCCAAACAAAGGATAAAGAGCGATAGCGAACCAATATGAAAACTTGATGGCACGGCTCCATTCCGACTTGTAAAGTTCATCATGTGCAATCTCCGCAGCGCGTCGGCCTGCGGAAAACGCGGAGGACCACATAACCAAAGCGGCAACAACTCCCGATGTTCCAGAAAGCCAGGGCGAGATAGGATTAGGTGTGTTGGTTGCCACGGCCATGAGGCTATAGGCGGCGCAGGTCAAACCAGCCAAACCGAAAACTAAAATACGAATACGCGCAAGCGTGTCAGCGTTCATTGTGTACTCCATATAACGTTTGAGTTACACGCATAACCTGAACCCAATATAACGTCAAGGTTACATTTACCGGCTTGGATGCTATTTTTTATCGACAGACAATGTGCTTCGTTTTACGCTTTTAAAACCGCATAGGAGGATGAGATGAAAATCACGCAGATCAGCGCATGGCAGGTGGATCTTCCGCTCAAAGAAGGCCGGTATAATTGGTCCAATGGCAATTCGGTTTCAGTTTTTGACAGCACGGTCGTTGAGATAAAAACCGATGAGGGCCTCTATGACTATGCCGAATGCTACCCGCTTGGATCGGCGTATTTGCCCTCTTTTGCGCGCGGTGTTAGGGTCGGTCTTACCGAGCTGGCGCCGCATCTTATCGGCTGTGATCCCACCAATATTCAGCAGATCAATCAGGTGATGGATGGCGCCCTGCGCGGCCACCCTTATGCAAAGGCCCCGATTGATATTGCCTGCTGGGATTTACTGGGCAAACATTCGGGTCTGTCGGTCTACACCCTTCTTGGCGGCAGCGCACAGGATGACATAGCACTGTACCGCGCAATTTCGCAGGAAAGCCCAGCGCAGATGGCGGAAAAAATCTCCGGCTATAGCGCTGAGGGTTACACAAAATTTCAGCTCAAAGTGGGCGGGGATGCAACGGAGGATATAGAGCGTATCCATGCAACCCGCGCAATATTAAAGCCAAGCGATATATTGGTTGCAGATGCCAACACTGGGTGGAGCAAGCATGACGCGGCGCGGGTGGTGGGCGCCGTAGCTGATTTAGATGTTTACATCGAATAGCCCTGCCCAAGCTATGAAGAAAGCCTATCGGTTCGCCGGCGCACCGCATTGCCGTTTGTTTTGGATGAGGTGATCGACGGAACAGTATCGCTGGTGCGCGGGATATCCGAGGATGCAATGGATGTGATCAATCTCAAAATTTCCAAAGTTGACGGTTTGAGTCGGGCAAAACTGATGCGCGATCTTTGCATCGAAGCCGGCATACCCATGACCATAGAAGACACATGGGGCGGCGATATAACCACCGCTGCAATTGCCCATCTGGCGCGCTCGACACCTGAGAAGTTTTGCTTTTCTGCAACCGACTTTAACAGCTACGGAACGGTTTCCATTGCAGCAGGTGCGCCGCAGCGTGTGAACGGAAAAATGACCGCCAGCGATGCCCTAGGGCTTGGGATCGAGCCTCATTTCGACGTCCTGGGCGAACCTGTCCTAACCGTGAGCTAAAGGCAGCCCATGCGCAGTAAAACCTCAATTGAAGTGATCTCTGCCCATGCCGAAGGCGAAGTGGGCGATGTCATCATCGGCGGCGTTGAGCCGCCACCGGGCGATACCTTGTGGGCGCAAAGCCGGTTCATCGCCCAAGATCAGACATTGCGCAATTTCATGCTTAATGAACCGCGCGGCGGTGTTTTTCGTCATGTCAATCTGCTGGTGCCGCCCAAAAACCCCAAGGCGGATGCCGCATTTATCATTATGGAACCCGAAGACACCCCGCCAATGTCAGGATCAAATTCCATCTGCGTTGCAACCGTGCTGCTTGAAAGCGGCCTTCATCCGATGCGCGAGCCGATCACCGAACTGACGC
>CABZJG010000242.1 GCA_902525995.1 Paracoccaceae bacterium
TTTTCGCCCGATGGCTTGCCTTTCGCTTGGTCTCACACTAGCACTTATCAAATGACTAATTTTTCCTCTGATGCACAGGCTAAACGCAATGTCGCTGTGCTTATTTTTGCCCAAGCCATTTTAGGCTCGCAAATGCCGATTATTTTCATTCTGGCAGGTCTGGCCGGACAGTCGCTGGCCGAAAACATCTGTTATGCCACCCTGCCGATATCGGTGATTATTATCGGCTCGATCCCCGGCGCGCCCATGATCTCCAGCATCATGCAGCGCTACGGGCGCAAGGTTGGGTTTTTTATCGGTGCAGGCGCCGGCGCCATCGGGGCCATTATCGGCAGCTTCGGGCTCTATTACGATTCCTTTGCGCTGTTTTTACTGGGCAGTCTCTTTACCGGCATCTATATGTCCGCCCAAGGGTTTTACCGCTTTGCCGCCACCGATACCGCCTCGGACACCTTTCGGCCGAAAGCCATATCCTATGTTTTGGCCGGCGGACTTTTGGCAGCGATCATTGGCCCGCAACTGGCCAAGATCACCTCGGATGCTTTTGTCATCCCCTTTCTTGGCGCCTATATGGCGGTGATTGCGCTGAATGTGTTTGGCGCTTTTGTATTTGTGTTTCTGGACCTGCCGAAGCCGGCGCGGGATGCAACGGCCAGCAGCGGCGGGCGCAGCTTTCTTGAACTGCTGCGCAGCCCTAAAATTGCCACCGCCATGCTGGCCGCGATGATTTGCTATTCGATGATGACGCTGGTGATGACCGCAACGCCCCTGGCCATCGTAGGCTGCGGTTATTCACAGAACACTGCGGCCGATGTGGTTTCTGCCCATGTGCTTGCGATGTTTATGCCGTCGTTTTTTACCGGTCATTTGATTGTCCGCTTTGGCGTCGAGCGGATCATCCTGTGCGGTATTGCGCTGCTTGGCGCGGCCTGCATTGCGGGCCTTAATGGCATCACCATTGGCAATTTTTACAGCGCGCTCGTGCTGCTGGGTCTGGGATGGAATTTCGGCTTTATCGGCGCGACAACGCTTTTAACCAGCGCCCATAGCCCGGAAGAGCGCGGCCGCGCGCAGGGGATGAACGACTTTTTCGTCGCGGCCAGTATCACCATCGCATCCTTTGCCTCGGGCGGTTTGATGAACTGTAGCGGCAATAGCACGGCCGAGGGCTGGAGTGCGGTGATCATGACGATGATCCCGCTGCTGGCGGTGGCGGCGATGGCGATCCTGTGGTAAATGCGGCAAAGCGCGGCGCAGCCTACCAGCGGCCGGTAAAACTGCGCAGCAAAAGCCCGGCGCGAAGCGCAAAGGGCGAAGCAGGCTGCAAGCCGCTGATCACCCGTTCGGGCGCCCGCCGCGCTTGCATAAGAACCCCTTTGGCAGCAGAGCCACACAGCAGCGCCGCACCCGCTTGGGCGGAAACTTCACTGCGCGCCGCGCGCGCTTTGGACAGCTGCAGCCATCCGCGCTCGGCCAAGGCGCGGATGGCTTCGGGCGATGGATCAAGCAGCGGCTGGCGGCCGGCGGCGATCAGCGCGGGCACGGCAGTGAAAAAATTTGCAAGCCCCACGGCGCTGCCGAAATCTTCAAGCAGATCACTATCACCGGGGCCGAGCGCCTGCGCTGCAACGCGCAAAAGACGCCCCGAGGTGTGGCGCAGATAGCTGCCGAAATCATCTGCATCGGTGAACGGCTCGCGGTAGATATCCCAGCGCCGCGCGGTGACCAGATCGCGCAGATCCGTCGCCGCCTGAACGCTCAGCGCATCAGCCAGCGGGGTGACCACTTCGTGCCTGCGCACTCTGCCCCCTGCCACAATTTCGCCCAGCGCATCCTGCCACCATTGCAGCCGCATTTCGGCAATCATCGGCTCTTGCGTCACCCAAGGCGCGCACGCCACTTCTAGGTTAAAGGCAAAAATGGCAAACAGCTTTGGCCGCAGCGGCGCCGGCGCGGCCATCACCGCGCGAAACCGCGCTGCATCACCGCGTTCCAGCAGGCGGGCACAAGCCGAGATATCATCGGAAAACGCCATAGAGACCTTTGGACAATTGTTAAAGTGCGCCCTGTTCCATATAGCGCTGCAAGGCTCAAGAGCCAATCCGAGCCGCGCTGCGACATCCATACTCAGTGGATCATCCACAGGCCTTTTTGGAATTCATCGATTTTACGGGTAAAATCAGCAACAGGAATGGCTTTGCCGGGCAAAAATCCCTGATGTATTGAAATCCCAATTTCCAGCAATGCATCAGATGTATCTTGGCACTCAACACCTTCTGCATAGATTTGCACTCCGAGATCATCACACATCAACGCCAGATTGCGCAGGACCGCCCTGGCTTTGCTTTTTTCTATCAGCTGGCGCGTAA
>CABZJG010000243.1 GCA_902525995.1 Paracoccaceae bacterium
AAATTAGGACCAAAATCTATGACAGATATCCAAGCTATGCGATGTAAAATTTGTGGCTTTAACAAAACCATTTATACTCCGTCACATTATCATAGTGACCACCCGCCTGATTGATTCAGGTTTTTGAACTAAAGTAACCAGCTGACAGTTTTGGGGAGTAAATCATGCGAATAATTATCACGATATTAGCGATTACATTGGGCTCTCATTTAAACACAGCAACCTTCAAAAGTAATTATGAGGACGATGTATCTTTGTGGGAGTGCATGAATGCCGTTGAAAAAGGTAACTTATTGGCAAGTAAATTCGATAATCCTACACAAAGTATTCTTGGGTATAATGAAAAAATTTATTGGGTGACCTTTGGCAGCAAAAAATTCAGGTGCAGATATACTCTGCCAACAAATGTGAAGGCAGACACCAGTGGAGCGCATCAAAGCAAGAATGAATGAGCTAGAAAAGCTTATTAAGGCCAGAAAGACACTGTATAAGATTTACTGGGCTGCCGGCACTTACCTGGGTGAATTTTAGGCTTAAGCTATTCAAATAATTGTAAAGGCTAGATGCACATCACTAAAGACTAATAGTATCAATAATTTATTGGGTTAATTTGGTGCGGTCGAGAAGACTCGAACTTCCACTCCGGTTAAAGAACAGCGACCTCAACGCTGCGCGTCTACCAATTCCGCCACGACCGCACGCTCATGGTCAGGCGGACATAGCGAAATATAGCCGGGATGTGAAGTGGCAATTTGAACGCTTTGCAAAAAAATCTATGCTTTTGAACTTGCTGTGAGGGTGGCGCTTTATTCGCCTTTGAATTTTGGCGCACGCTTTTCATTAAAGGCTAAAACACCTTCCCGGCGGTCATGGGTCGGGATCGTGCGGTTGTAGGCTTCGATTTCAAACGCCAAACCGTCACCAAGCCCCATTTGCAAGCCCTTGTGGATTGCCTGTTTGGCCTGCCGCACGGCCACAGGGGCATTGTTTGCAATGCTTTCGGCCAGCTTTAGAACCGCAGGAAGTAACTCTTGCGGCGGGCAAATTTCATTGGCCAATCCCCAGTCAAGAGCCTCCTTTGCGTCAAATACCCGCCCGGATAGTATAAGCTCTTTGGCCCGGCGCTCGCCAACCGCCCGTGATAGGGTTTGTGTGCCGCCAGCACCGGGAATAATGCCAATGCGCACCTCGGTCTGCGCAAAGCGGGCGGTTTGTGACACATAAATGAAATCCAGTGCCGCTGCCAATTCGCACCCGCCGCCATAGGCCGCACCGTTAATTGCGCCTATGACAGGCAGAGGGCAGGCAATGATGGCGCGCACCATGCGTTCATAAACCAGATGCTGTGCTTGCCAATCGGCGTCGCTCATCCCGTTGCGCTCTTTTAAATCGCCGCCGGAACAAAAAGCCCGATCGCCTGCGCCGGTCAAAACCACAGCCCGGATATCTTTTGCATTCAGGGCTAAGGTCTCGAATAGATCATAAAGCTCTTGTGCCATGATCGTATTAAAGGCATTTGCCGCTTCTGGCCGGTTAAGCGTAACCAGCAAAATGTGCTTTGAAGGCTCTTGCAGCAAGAGTGTGTCATACGCTTTGGACATTATCAGGCCTCTTTGCACGTTTTGATGGCGGTGGTCCTATACGATAGTAGGGCCAGATCATCACCATGCCAAGCGTCATTTGCCAATGTTGGCAACAGGTTGCGGGAAAATAAATCAAGTTTGCGTTGGGTCATTCCGCCTGTATAGATTTGTAAGAGTGGAAGATTTTAGGTGAAGCGCCATGGCACTTGATAGAGAACTAGAGGGCATATTCGTTGTGTCTTTGGAACAGGCCGTTGCCGCGCCTTATTGTGGAATGCTGTTGGCCGATGCGGGGGCCCGTGTGATCAAGGTTGAGCGGCCAGAGGGGGATTTCGCGCGAGGCTATGACAAAGGCGCAGAAGGCCAAAGTGCAATCTTTGCCTAGCTTAACCGCGGCAAGGAAGCGCTGTGTTTGAACTTAAACGAGGCGAAAGACTTCGCAGTTTTGCAAGAAATGATTGCGCAGGCGGATATTTTGCTTAGCAATCTCGCGCCCGGCGCAATGGAGCGGTTGGGGTTAAACGGCGCGGCGCTTCGACAAAAGACCCCAGGATTGATCACCTGCCGCATCACCGGGTATGGCGAAAGCGGGTCTGCGGCGCAGAAAAAGGCCTATGATTTTCTGGTACAGGCTGAAACTGGCTTATGTGCGGTCACGGGCAGCCCAGAGGCCCCGGCCCGAGTGGGGATATCAGTCACAGATATTTCCACAGGGTTGACCGCTTTTTCGGCTATTTTGCGTGCGTTGATCCAGCGCGGACGCACCGGGCAAGGCGT
>CABZJG010000244.1 GCA_902525995.1 Paracoccaceae bacterium
CCATTCTTAAGCAACATCCGGTAGGGCAAAGCAGGGCACATGAAATTTCATGTGGACCGCCCCGGCACACCCCGTCCGGACTGGGTTGTACTTCATGTTGGCAGGTCTCCCGGCTTGCAGATTCAGAGGCTTGCACCTCAACGCGCCACGCACCTTCCCGGTTTTGCCAGTGGATGGCGTGCGCTTTCTGGTCACGGTCGCGGGGGCGGCTGCGTTTCGGCTTAGACATCTTAGGCGTCGTAAAACCGGTCGCATTCCCTCTTCGCCTGTTCTAAGAACAGGAACCAACGTTGAATTGCAATGCGCTATGGGCGTGGGCAAGTCAAGCAAAAGGAATGAGTATGGTGGACGAAAATCAACGGCACAAAGAAAAAATGCAGAAAATCAAGGCTGCTCGTGATAAAATAATGCATTCAAAGACCAAAGAAAAAGGTCTTATTATGGTCCATACTGGGGCCGGAAAGGGAAAATCATCCTCTGGATTTGGTATGATTATGCGCTGTATCGCGCATCAAATGCCCTGTGCAGTGGTGCAGTTCATCAAAGGGACATGGGTCACTGGCGAACGAAAGCTGCTTACAGAAAAATTTCAAGATGAGTGCACATTCGTAGTGTCTGGTGAAGGCTTTACATGGGAAATACAAGACCGCGAGCGTGATATCGCAGCGGCGCAGGCTGGTTGGCAGCGCGCAAAAGAATTGATTAAAGACGAAAAATATCAATTTGTCCTTTTGGACGAAATCAATATCGCGCTGCGCTATGATTATATTGATATTGATGAAGTGGTGGACTTTTTGCTGGTTGAAAAACCACCTATGACCCATGTCTGTCTTACCGGGCGCAATGCCAAGCCAGAATTGATTGAAGTGGCGGATTTGGTCACTGAAATGGCTTTGGTCAAACATCCGTTTAAAGATGGAGTTATGGCGCAATTGGGAGTGGAGTTCTAACGATGCCCGCCTTTATGGTGCAGGGAACTGGATCAAACGTTGGAAAATCCCTACTGGTGGCGGGGCTGTGTCGCGCGCTTTACCTACGAGGGATTAAAGTCGCCCCCTTTAAGCCGCAGAATATGTCAAATAATGCGGCTGTGACCGCAGACGGCGGCGAAATTGGCCGTGCGCAGGCTTTGCAGGCCCAAGCCTGTGGCCTTTCGCCTATATGTGATATGAACCCGGTTTTATTAAAACCTGAAAGTGAAACAGGCTCACAAGTGATCGTACAAGGCAAGCGCTTTGCCACCAGTAAAGCCCGTGAGTACGCAGATATAAAGCCAAAGTTATTGCCTTATGTTTTGGAGAGTTTTGAACGTCTGAAATCAAATCATGATTTGGTGGTTGTTGAAGGTGCAGGCAGTCCTGCAGAAATTAATTTGCGGGCTGGTGATATTGCAAATATGGGCTTTTCATGCGCTGCCAATGTCCCTGTGTTACTGACAGGGGATATCGACCGAGGCGGGGTCATTGCCCAATTGGTGGGCACTAAAGAAGTTCTTGATCCGGAAGACGAAAAGCAAATCATCGGGTTTTTGGTGAATAAATTTCGCGGTGATCCGCAATTATTTGAGGACGGCTACAGTCTTATTGAAGATAAAACAGGTTGGCTAGGATTTGGGATCGTACCCTATTTTGCAGATGCGTGGAAACTACCAGCAGAAGATGCTTTGGATATTTTAACACCTCATAGGTCCGAGAAGCCGCATATCGTGTGTCTTGGGTTGTCACGCATTGCCAATTTTGATGATCTCGATCCACTTTCGAATGATCCAAACCTAAGAGTGACCATTTTAAAAGCGGGCCAAACAATTCCT
This sequence comes from Paracoccaceae bacterium, assembly GCA_902525995.1. GTDB lineage: Bacteria > Pseudomonadota > Alphaproteobacteria > Rhodobacterales > Rhodobacteraceae > CABZJG01. Next base: position 1,811 of record CABZJG010000244.1, read on the forward strand.
GTCGATGCAAGCTTGGTGATTGTCCCGGGAAGTAAATCAACAACCGGTGATTTAAACTATTTGCGCCTGCAAGGATGGGATATCGATCTTGTGGCCCATCACCGCCGTGGTGGGTACGTATTGGGCATTTGTGGCGGTTATCAGATGCTTGGCGCATCGATTGACGACCCAGAGGGCATAGAGGGTGCAAAAGGTGTTACAGAAGGTTTGGGTTTATTGAAAACAAAAACCGTCATGAAACCCAAAAAAGAGCTAACGGAAGTTGTGGCGCACCATCAAAGCACAGGCTTGAATTTTTCAGGGTATGAGATCCATATTGGGCAGACGAGCGGCCCAGATTGCGCGCGCCCCTTTGCATGCATAGGGGATGTCAATGAGGGCGCGATCAGTGAAGATGGCCGCATTTTTGGCAGCTATCTGCATGGCATGTTCTCAGATGATGATTTTCGTCGGTGCTTTCTCGGTCAATTGGGTATTGCGGCAAGCCAGATATCATATGCAGAAAGTGTTGAGAGAACATTAGATGATCTGGCAAAACAT
>CABZJG010000245.1 GCA_902525995.1 Paracoccaceae bacterium
TGTTGAAAAACAACGTGTTGCTAGTGCAGAAAGTAGCGATCAATGTGGAGCACGAGCGCCTTTCCTGTCAAGCTTTACGGGTTTGCTGCGGTGCAGGAAAGATCTTGGCTAATTTGCGGAGGTTTTGGGCGGTAGCGGCGAGCAGGAATTCGTCGTTTGCGCCGCATGGGCCGCGTAATCGTAGACGCCCTAGGCTTAGAAGAAGTCCAGCACGACGCCTTTTGATAGGCTCAGAGACAAAGGTTGCGAAAGATACATTCGCTGCCGTTGTCCACACATATGGATTTTGGATAGCCGGAGCGTTCTGACGACATCCTCACCCCGATATGATAGGCGCGTATCTGTTGCATGTGAAGAGCGCGAGAAAGTGTCCGCAATAGTAAGGATACGCAATTTCGACCCTGTCATGAACTGATCAGGAACAAAATCTATCGCCCATGTTTCGTTCGCTTCGCTCGCTTGGACACGGTCGACTCACAGTTTGGCTTTTACAGTGTTCTGGATGTTTGTTTTTTTGATTATAGAGGATTCGATGCCGGTATAGCTCAGACGGTAGAGCACCTGTTTCGTAAATAGGTTGTCGGCGGTTCGAACCCGTCTACCGGCACCATCCTTAAGTGTTAAGAATACTGATAATAATAGATAATATCAAAGGCCTTTTTCCAAAAGCGTTTTCACACCCAACACGATTTTGAATATGATGCGACAACCAAAATAAGGCCGCAAATCAATTTTTTGCTTGTCAGTTTTCCATTTGTGAGACAAGGTAACTCTGCGGGCTGGCAAAATCCAGTTCGTCGGGATTAGCCTCCCGTTGCCTTCAGGCGTATTTCCAAGACCGCGCGCCTCAAAACGCGCGGTTTTTTATGGTCGGATGCGCAGGAGCACTTTCGGGTGCGCCGTTCCTGAAGGCGGTAGTATGAATCTTGCGTTATCCGGCCACCCAATATGTGGTCGGGACACCCTTAAACTTAAGGAGATCACAAAAGATGAATTTGTAAAAAGTCTGGGTAGAAAATAAATGCCATCATGGCGCAATAAGGAGCTCATTGTGAATATTTTCAAATACTTATTCAGTATTCTGGCTCTTGTCGGAGTATTGTCACAACCTGTCGTAGCACAAGGCTTGTCTGCCGATGATCTTGGCTTTGCTTTTGGTTCAGATATGACATCTGAACTGAACGCTGTGGGATATAAACAGTCAGATGTTGTGTTCATGACAGAAGAGGAAATGCTTGCCACCGAAGGGAAAGCAGTCTGGTTTGCGCCGCTTGCTTGGGCAGGTGTGCGATATGCCGTTACCGGCTTTACCCGTCATGGCCTCCATCAAACAATCAGCCGTGGTGTAACATCTAGAGCTATCACCAACACACTGCGGAATCCTGGTATGGGCTCTCGGTCATTTATTAGCGGGCCTAATGCCGGAACAACTCAATTACGTGGTCCAGGCGCTACAGTAGTCCTGAACCGCTCAGGGCAAATCGTATCAACCTGGCGTTCGTCAAGATACCGCCCATTCTAATAATAAGTTTAGTCAGGCATGGGGTTTTAAATTCCATGCCCACAAAACATGGGGATCGTACGATGACTGCACATAGTCAAATCTCTCGAGATTCAAAGAGAAAAGTCCTTAATCGTTTACGCTCTTTAATGGAAGAAACTTCAATGCAAAGCTCTGGACTAGAACCCGAAGAGCTGTCTGTCGCTAGAAAAATAGCGTCCTCGGATTTGAACTTTCTACAACTTTTAAACGACGATGACGTTGAGGCAACAATTTCAATTATTCATGCAAACTGGGACTTAAACGACAAAGATACTAACATCGCTATCGATATGTTGACACAACTGTAGTTTAGCAGGCCGCATATAACAAATTGATGTTTCACGCAGATACTTTTTATCAGGCTTCATTGTGACTGCTTGGACCTCCGGGTCGCAGACTCAATCTACCCGCTCTTGGCAGTCCTTACGCGATGACCGTGTTATTAAACAAAACTTGATTACTCCTGCGGAGCGGCCTCGGTGGCTACAATCCTGCGAGAATTCTACCTTCTCAATGAAATGAAAGGAAGCAGAATGACAAAAGATGTGAATCGACATGCAAAACTGACCCATTTTGGTGGGTTATGAGAGAGTAAAATTGACCCGCCTGACTTTGTCAACATCTGCGCAAAAATGAGCAGATTCTCGGGAAATTGTGATTTGCCACTCAAAATGGGAATTCATCTTCCTCACTGAGCTTGGCCGCGCGTTCTTCGAATTTGGACCAGTCCCAATCTTCAGGCGACTCGATCTCTTGTGGAAGGCAGCCGAAGTTGACAAACCTGTCTAGCCGCTAATTTCAGAGCCC
>CABZJG010000246.1 GCA_902525995.1 Paracoccaceae bacterium
GGTTTCGTAAAGCCCAAGCTCCGATGTTCAAGATGCGGACAAAACAACATCAAGCACATGCTGATCTTTTGGCACGGTAATTCAGGCAAGGTGATGGAGGGTTCGCCTTCCAAATCGATACCACACTCAATCAAAGAGTATCTCTGAAAATAGTGAACGTCAGAAGTGGGATTCTATCGGAAATGACTCTATTAGAGAGGCATAGAATAAAATTAAATTCCGGTTATAGAATTAAATCCGGTACTATATTTATTTTTGGTATTAAAATTATTTCCGGTAGCTAATTTATTACAGGTGTTAGAAATAAAGCTGGTATTGACTTTAATTCCGGTAAAAGATATAAATCAGGTAACGCAAATTTGCAGGATTAAATAATGCCCGTCATCGTCATGGCAAGCCCCAAGGGTGGGGTAGGAAAATCAACATGCGCTGTCCTTCTGGCTTCTGAATTCGCCCGCATGGGTGCGGACGTTACGGTTCTCGACTGTGACCCTAACAAATCTCTGAGCCGGTGGGCATCGCATGGCTTGCCTACGGGCGTTAGCCTAAAGAGTGAGGTTGGCCGATCAGAAGTCGTCCCAGTCATTCGGAGTGCGGATGGTGACGGTAAGATAGTCATTGTAGATTTGGAAGGAGTCGCGTCTCAACTCGTCAGTCGCGCGATCTCCCATGCCGATCTAGTAATTGTTCCCATGCAACCCACCGCGCTTGATGCAGAGATCGGCTCCGAAGCTCTGGCTTTAGTTCGAGAAGAGGAAGAGGCTCTCGCACGTTCCATCCGGCACGCGGTGGTGCTCACCAAAACTACCGCTGCCGTCAAAAGCCGTGTTCAAAAGGAACTAGAAGAACAACTCAGAGAAGCGGGAATAGACCTAATCGAACCGCCTTTGGTCGCCCGCGCAGCATTCTCAGAACTGTTCGCATATGGAGGTGATCTAACCACGATGATGAAAGACCCTGAAATGGTTACAGGCGGTAGAATCGATAAGGCACTAAATAACGCCCAAGCATTCACGGAGGCTGTCTATGAACGGCTCAAATAGGCTAGGGGGACTGAAAGCACGCCCAAAAGAGACTTCGCCCGAAGAAGTGCGACGCATAGATGAGGTTGGAGAGGCAAGGGGATTCGTTGATAGAACCCCACGCAAAAAGCCAGGGCGAAAACCCAGCCCCCGAACCCATCAGCTGCATCCCAAAGTTTTCCCAGAGGTAGGTGAGGCGATTGCCGCAGAAGCGGAACGCCTAGGCATTACACAAGGACAATTAGTAGAGCAAATGTGGAGTTTGTATAAAACCGCCGACACCCACAAACGTGGGAGAGAAGGGATCTAAACTATGATCAAAGGATTTACATGGAACCTTAACAGAAACATATACTATTCTTGAATTTATGCTACTCTCGGAAATGTTTTTTAGTGAGGTTGTGCAGGAACTAGGGCTTTTCACAGCATTTCTCATTTCTGTATTAACTGTGATGCGCCTGTTTCGAATTGAAATTATCTCTGTGTTGACCATACTGAGAAAGTTAAAAAGGTGGCAAAAACCCTCCCAAATTATCATTCCAAATAACCTTGAAGTTAGAAAATATCGCATCAAAACTAGGCTTGAGCATCAGATAAAAATGGAGGAAGAAAAAGAGCTAAAAGCTCTCTATGCAGATGTTAGAATAGTTTCTGCTATAAAAATGAGGAAGAGAATTAACCAACGGTTGGCAATAATTAGTTTTACCTTCGCCATGTTATTCATTTGGTTGAATATTCGTTTCTTATGGATAATAATCACCTAACTGGGGTCGATTACGGCTCAGTGTTAAATACCCCGTTAAGAAAAATAAATCATTGTTATTAATACATTTTATAGATCTTGAAGGGTCAAAGAATATCACCGTAAGCTATGCGATCGGCCGCAGTGACCTTGTTCTCATTCCTATACAGGGAAGCCAACTGGATGCTGATCAAGGGGCAGCTGTTATCAAGCTTATTGAGCGGGAGAAACAAGCCTTCGGCCGGGATATCAACTATGCGGTCCTCTTTACCCGCTCCAGCGTCATTCAAGCACGAGATGTTACCCATGTTCGGAAACAATTTGCGGAAAATAACATAAAAGTTCTTCCAGCAGAGCTAATGGAACGTTCTGCATTTCGCACCATTTTTCAAATTGGTGGAAGTATCTATGATCTAACAACCGAGGAAACTAACAACCCTAAAAAGGCAACGGAAAACGCAGAAGCATATGCTACTTGCGTCGTCGAATTGTTAGGGTAGGGGGAAAAAATGAATGGAAACGAACGTAAACGCGCCTCTCTTTTTGGTAATGATGATGAAACATCGATTAACCAAGAGAGT
>CABZJG010000247.1 GCA_902525995.1 Paracoccaceae bacterium
CCATTTCATTTCTAATAGTAGTATCACTTATTTCTTTTGCTTTTCTATACGCTATGTAGTTCGTTATTTCTCCATTTCTTTCATATCTAACTAACGTACTTTCATTCAATACGTTTATCTTATTGTCTTTTCTTACATAGTCTAAAAACGTACGTATTTGCGTATCTATTGTGTTGTATCTGCCTTCAACTATATTGAAGTCGCCATCTCCAATACGTGTTTTTTGGTACTTAAAATATTCTTCTGCCGCTTCTTTAACTGTAATTGCGTAGTATTTAATACCTTTTTCAATATCACTTCTAATCTGTATATAAAGTTTTTCGCCTTCTGTTATTGCGTAGTCTTTTACTTTTGTACGCAAACTTTTACGCACATATTTGTTATCTGTTGTAAGCCATAACCTAAACTGCCATACACCATAATCATTAGTGTATATTGTTGCTTTACCACCTAATATTTCTACTTCTTCTTTGTTATGTTTTGCCATTGTCGCTGTACTTTGTAACTATACAAAAAAAACGTAGTAAAATCAATACTGCGTTTTAGACTTTGTAAGTACTTTGTAACTAAGAAAAGAAATAAAAACAACGACTTAAGTTTTGATAATTACTCCCACTCACTTTTGCGTTGCATTTAAGTCATTGTAATTAAAAAATAAAATTTTAGGTGAATAAGTAGTGCATAAGTCAATCATAACTTCCCCATTATTACCATCACTTATTGAAAAGCAATAGTTACAGTACTTTAACAGGTGCATAGGAAAAATTCACCTACTAACTGCATAGGTACAATATGAGGGCTATTGAAAGCCAAAATGGTAGCTTTGATTTAATGTTCTGTTTTGTTTGCTGTTTGAACAGACTGTAAATCAAATCATCTGTTGCTTCATCTAAACTTATATCTTCACTGCTTTGCTTTTTCATTTTCTGCAATAGCTGTGTACAGCTTTAATATTGATTTCTTTGTTTGCTTTAGCTGTTTTGAGTTCTGTAAATTTTGCTCTAACCATTCTTTATGCTTGTGTTCTCTTTTTAGCTTTATTTTCAAATTATGAGTAGTTGTCTTCATACATACATTTTATAGCCAATAGATATTTGGACAACGAACTTATTTGAAGCTCAAACAGCTTCGTACAAACGTCAAACCAATACATCTTATTGCATTTTATAGCGGATACAAAAAAACCCGCATTGTAGCGGGCTTTTTAGCATTCTTAATACGAGATAACTTTATAGTCATTCTGTCGTATTATTTAATAGTCCAAGTTCAATATATTTCTTGTTCAATGCTTTCATATAACGTTTGTTATAAGCATCCATGTCATCAAATCTATATCAACTAAATCAGCTCCAAATTTGAAATCCTTTCTTATACTTTCTTCAAAAGGACTAAGTTCGCCAATAAAACAAAATTTACCATTTCGTTGAGCTAGCCAACATTCTTTAGCCCAATCACAACCAGTCACTTCTTCAAATAAATTCCAGTTACAAGCTGTACTTATTTTCCATATTTTTCTGAAAGGTAAGTTTTTATTTTTGCAATGGTTGAGTATCAAATTCAGTATTGCTTTAGCTTGTTTACCTGTTGGGTTATCTTTGCTATCTGATATAGGCAAATAAGTAATAATCCTGTCTTGTGAGCTTACATCTCCATCAATTATAATTGGTTCATCAAAAGAAATAATAATATCTGTATACATTATTTTTTTTGCTCTTTGTTGGTAATTACTAAATGTTTTATTGCCAAAATTTTTATTCATTATTTTAACTGCATTATTAAGCATTTTTAGTCTCTGTTTTTTAGATTGATTTGATTGTGTTGTTTCGATCAACAACACATTAAATTTACTATAGGTGGAGGTATTTTTAGTCAGACGTGAAATAGAAAGTTTGATTGCTGATAACAAAAAAGCCCACTAAAAAGTGGGCTTGTTTCAAAAGTAAGTTTGTAGTTTTAGTGCATTGCCGCTCCAACAATATCATCTATTTTTTTAGTGAAGCTTTTCGTTCCACACGCAACTTCTACTTCTAACGCATTTTTCTTTTTTTGAACTGTTTCCATATATGTATTAACACGTCCATTGTATTCTTTATCTAATGCTTTTCCACTCTCAAGTCTTGCTCTTTTTAGTAAGCTACATTCACTATTAAGTCTGTTCATAAAAGTATGAAGAACTGTATAAGTTCCATCTTCATTTAATTTACAATGAACAAGTACTTCATTATCTTCATCACCTTGCTTTTGTCTTAATTCACTATCAAATTTACATTTGTTTACAAACTCAAAACCAAAGTCATCAAAGTAATCTACTATATCAAAGTAATGCTGATTGCTTTTTAATTT
>CABZJG010000248.1 GCA_902525995.1 Paracoccaceae bacterium
TAGAATTAGGGCAGGCCTGAGTTTACAGGCCTGTTTTCACATATCAGAGATATTTTAGCCGCTTAGCGCAAATCTGGAGGTGTTGCCTCTATCAACAACTCCTTTACGATCTCGTCGAGCGTAACGACGCTTGTCTGCTTTTCGCCAAGTCTGCGAACTGAAACGGTTTTTTTTTCCACTTCTCGCATGCCACATGCAAGGATCACAGGTGCCTTGCCTACGGAGTGTTCGCGTACTTTGTAGTTGATCTTTTCATTGCGTAGATCGGCTTCGGCGCGCACTCCGGCGGCTTTCAGCGCCTCAACGACTTCTTCGCAATAATGATCGGCATCCGAAACAATTGCGGCGACCACAACTTGTCGGGGCGCGAGCCAAAACGGTAGTTTGCCTGCGAAATTTTCGATTAAGATGCCAATAAAGCGCTCGAAAGCCCCTAGGCAGGCCCGGTGCAGCATGACGGGTCGGTGTTTTTCTCCGTCTTGACCGATATAGTTTGCGTCAAGCCGCTCGGGCAAAACAAAGTCCACCTGAAGTGTTCCGCATTGCCAATCTCGACCAATTGCATCGGTTAACACAAATTCTAGTTTTGGCCCATAAAATGCACCTTCACCGGGGTTTAAGGTAAATTCACATCCAGCCGCGTGGGTCGCATTTCTAAGTGCTAGTTCAGCCTTGTCCCAAACCTCATCGCTGCCCGCCCGATTTTCGGGACGGTCAGAAAATTTTATTGAAAATTCTGCAAGTCCTAAATCTTTGTAAACATTTGACAAGAATGCGATGAACTTTTTTGTCTCAGATTCGATTTGATCCGGTCGGCAAAATATATGCCCATCATCCTGCGTAAAACCGCGTACGCGCATTATTCCGTGCAGTGCCCCAGAGGGTTCATACCGGTTACAGCTTCCAAATTCGGCCATCCGCAAAGGCAGTTCACGATAGGATTTAAGGCCCTGATTAAAGATTTGAACATGGCCTGGGCAGTTCATCGGCTTTAATGCATTGACCGATTTTTCCCGTGCGTGCTCTTCATCAACCTCAACAATGAACATGTGGTCTTGGTATTTGTCCCAATGGCCAGATGCTTCCCAAAGCTTTCTGTCGATAACTTGCGGGGTGTTCACTTCGACATAGCCGTCGCGTTCTTGCTGGCGGCGCATATAGTCTTGCAAAGTCGTATAGACGCGCCAACCGTTGGGATGCCAGAAAATCTGACCAGGCGCTTCGGGTTGCATATGGAAAAGATCCATTTCGCGGCCCAGTTTGCGATGATCGCGCTTGGCGGCTTCTTCGAGCATATGCAGATGGGATTTCAACGCCTCTTTGTTCAGAAAGGCCACACCGTAAATGCGTTGGAGCATCGCGCGTTCACTGTCGCCGCGCCAATATGCGCCTGCGACCGACATGAGCCTGAACGCATCTGCTGGCACTTGACCTGTATGCTGCAAGTGTGGGCCACGGCAAAGGTCTTGCCAATCACCATGCCAATACATGCGTAAAGGTTCATCCCCGGGGATTGCCTCAATTAACTCAACCTTATAGGGCTCATTATTTTCGCGGTAATAGGCAACTGCCTTGTCGCGCGTCCAAATCTCGGTACGCACCGGATCGCGGCTATTGATAATGGACTTCATTTGTTTTTCAATTAGGCCAAGGTCTTCTGGCGTGAACGGTTCATCGCGATCAAAGTCGTAATACCACCCATTATCAATTACTGGGCCGATTGTGACTTGCACATTTGGCCAAATTTCTTGCACAGCACGGGCCATTATATGTGCCAGATCATGTCGCACTAATTCGAGGGCAGGTTCGGCATCTTTCATTGTATTGATTGCAATGGTGCTGTCTGTCTCGATAGGCCATTGCATATCCCAATGAACCCCATTGACTGTCGCACTAATTGCTTTTTTACCTAAAGAGTTGGAAATACCTGTGGCAACTTCAAAGGGTGTTACACCTTTGGCAAAATCACGTTTGTTTCCATCAGGGAAAGTCAGAGTAATCTGGGACATAAAGTCCTCCTCGTCGTTTTGGCGCCCACCGCGCGCCCGGTTGCGGGTAAATGTTAGGTGCCTTTTCGCTTGAAATGACCCATTCGTCAAGCATGGTTTAAGTGCTGGTACTCAAAATAATTATGGTACGAGCAATGCGCCCGAGTTTATCCAAACGAATTCACGATATTGGCTGAGTGTAAAGGGTAATGAGGTGGTTAATCTTGGTATCCTCCTGTGATTAAATGGAAATTTCGCATGATTTTTGGGCGTTCTTTAATGATATTAATGTTATCGAATAATTGATATAGATGCTGCTTAAACTTTCATCACCGATACAAGTTAGCTTTTCAG
>CABZJG010000249.1 GCA_902525995.1 Paracoccaceae bacterium
AGACGGCGTACTCTTGCTCTAATTCCGACTCGTCTCGTGGGGGGCGCCCAATGACGTCACGCAGACCATCAAGTTCTATGAAATTGTCCGCTTGGCGGCGTAATTCATCTGCGATCATTGGTGGTTGGCTACGAATTGTCGAGACAACAGAGACCCTAACGCCCTTGCGTTGGAGACTTTCGACAAGAGGCCGGAAATCACCATCTCCTGAAAACAGTACAATATGGTCAACATAAGGCGCCAACTCCATCGCATTTACTGTCAACTCAATGTCCATATTGCCTTTGACTTTTCGACGGCCTTGACTGTCCGTGTATTCTTTGGCTGTCTTTGTGACCATGGTAAATCCATTGTAGTTTAACCAGTCAACAAGAGGCCTTATGGGTGAGTACTCCTCGTTATCCAGCAGTGCTGTATAGTAAAATGCTCTGAGCATTTTACCACGTCGCATAAATTCTGTACGGAGAAGTTTGTAGTCGATGTCAAACCCTAGGGATTTTGCGGCTGCATAAAGGTTTGAGCCATCAATGAACAGCGCAAGCCGTTCGTCCTTGTAAAACATTTATATTCCTTTCAAATACACACCTGCCTATCATCTGTGAGTATATTCAAATTTGGCAGAGAGTTAGGGTAAACTAAGCATTTTTGCGATTGTCGCAAGTGATGCTTTTGGACCAAGAGGATGTTATTTTGATCCATAAGGGTACAAATTGCTTGGTTGCATTGGGAAGCAACCAAGAATGGGAAGGCAAGGCCTCTCAGGACCTTATTTTAGAGGCAATTTCCGAATTGTCCGAAAACGGTCTGATAATTTCTAAAGTGAGCCGTTTATTCAGAACGCCATGTTTCCCAAGGGATGCAGGGCCGGATTTTGTGAATGCAGCGCTAATGTTAAACACAGAAATTGCGCCAGATAGACTGATGGTGATTTTACATGATTTAGAATCAAAAAGAGGTAGGGTTCGAAGAAAAAGATGGGACAGCCGTACATTAGATATTGACCTGCTTAGCTATGGTGATTTGATCTTTCCTGACAGACAAAGTTTTGAAAAATGGCGGTGCTTAGATATTGATTTGCAACAAAAATCCGCGCCTGAAAACCTCATTTTGCCACATCCTAGGCTCCAAGAACGTGCTTTTGTTTTAGGGCCATTGATGGATGTCGCGCCCAACTGGTGCCATCCGGTTCTTGAGAAAACAGTAGAAGAGATGTATTTCTCTTTGCCAGTTTGCGTGCGAAATGAATTAGAAGTATTGTCATTATAGGCTTGTAATTATTTCTATCGGAGCTTAGAACCGCCTTTTCTAAGTGCTTTTTAGTTTGGAGAAGACAATGGCCAGAGTGACGGTTGAAGACTGTGTAGACAAAGTTCCTAACCGCTTTGAGTTGGTAATGCTTGCATCGCATCGCGCTCGAGAGATTTCCTCAGGCTCGCCGTTGACAGTAGATCGAGACAATGACAAAAATCCAGTGGTTTCCTTGCGCGAGATAGCTGATGAAACACAGTCAGCTGATACACTAAGGGAACGTTTGATCGAATCAAACCAAACTCAGATCGAGGTTGATGAACCTGAAGATGATTCCATGGCGATTTTGATGAGTGGTGAATCCGATAAGCCGCTTGAAGATGATATGTCAGAAGAAAAGCTTTTAAGGGCATTGATGGCGGCGCAAGGCCAAGGATAAATTCAGTTTAAGGTTTTAGCGCATGATTACTGCTGAAGACCTTGCATCCAGAGTTAGTAGGTACAATCCTAAATCGAATAGCGCGATGATTATCGCGGCCTATGATTATTCAAAAAGCAAACATCACGGCCAATTGCGAAGGTCTCAGGAGCCGTATTTTTCGCATCCTTTAGCTGTCGCCACCATATTGAGCGAACAAAAATTGGATGATGCCAGCATTATTACAGCTCTTTTGCACGATACCATCGAAGACACAGGTTCAACCAAGCAAGAAATTTCCAAAAACTTCTCACCGGAGATTGCGAAGCTGGTTGACGGTGTGACCAAGTTAACCAAAATGCAGTTGAGTTCAACTGAAACCAAAGAAGCTGAAAATATACGCAAATTACTGATGGCAATTGCCCAGGATATGCGCGTTATTTTGGTCAAATTGGCTGACCGATTGCACAATATGCGTACCATACGTTCGATGCCACCGGCCAAACAGGCGCAAAAAGCGCGCGAAACAATGGATATTTTTGCACCGCTGGCAGGGCGGATGGGAATGCAATCAATTCGAGAGGATCTTGAAGATTTATCTTTTAAAGTGCTTAACCCTGAGGGCC
>CABZJG010000250.1 GCA_902525995.1 Paracoccaceae bacterium
CGGGAACCATAAAGCGGGTGACTTTGGCGTTCTCTTCAGGCCGGTCAAATCGCACCACTGGCGTATAGTCTTTATCCAGCATCCAGCCTAATGTCCGGCCTTCGTTTTCGATCAAAAGCTCTTTGTTTTTGCCATCCTGATCAACCGTATATAGATCAACCACACGCTCTTTGCGCCCATAGCTCAGCACCACCTGACGGTGGTCTGGTGTTGGCGGCCAAAACGCATAGCGAAATCCGGATTGAAACCCGCGCGGCGTGACGTCGACCCAGTTATCACGGTCTGGGTTTTCTGGGTCGACCTCCCAGATCCGATCATCATACTTAACCCGCAGTTGGTTACTGTGCGGCGCCCAAAAATAATTGTCCCAGTCAGTAATTTTGGCCTTTTGCTTGCCGGTTTCCTAATCCTTGATCAATATCACCTGTTTGGTCAGACGGGTGGCACGATAGGCTGCGTAGCGGCCATCAAAGGACACCGCATAGGCCCATTCGAGCGATTGATCCGCATAGAACTGTCGCACTGGGATAAGCGGCGGCAAATCAGCCTCGGCCAAAGCGGGATGCCGGGGGGCGCTGTCAAGTGACCAAAACCACACAAGACCGGCCGCGCCCAGACACAAGCCAATAAAACCTACAAATATGAAAAATGCGAACCGCCGAAAATAAACCATGAAAATACTCCATAAGTGTAAATACAAAAAACTCTTCTGCCTAAAGCTGTACAAAACCTTCCATGGGTTTTCAACTGATCAAAGCTCGGATATAGGCGTGATCATGTCCAGCAACCCGCCCAGCCTGCGCCCCGATGTTGCCAATGCGCAACTGCCAAAGGCGCCCCGCCAAGGCCAGCCGACCATCGGTATGGTTTCGCTTGGCTGCCCCAAAGCTTTGGTGGACAGCGAACGTATTCTGACCCGCCTACGGGCTGAAGGGTACGGCATTTCACCCGATTACAGCGGCGCCGATGCGGTGATTGTGAACACCTGCGGATTTCTCGACAGCGCCAAAGCCGAAAGCCTTGAGGCGATCGGCGAAGCTTTGCAGGAAAATGGCAAGGTCATCGTCACGGGCTGTCTGGGGGCCGAGGCCGATTATGTCACCGGCGCGCATCCGCGTGTTCTGGCTGTCACCGGCCCACAGCAATATGAGCAGGTGCTCGATGCGGTGCACAGCGCCGCGCCGCCCAGCCCTGATCCATTCATTGATCTTCTGCCCGCAACTGGCGTCAAACTGACCCCGCGGCATTACAGCTATCTCAAGATTTCCGAAGGCTGCAACCACAAGTGCAAATTCTGCATCATCCCTGATATGCGTGGCCGTCTGGCCAGCCGTCCGGCACATGCGGTGCTGCGCGAGGCAGAAAAACTGGTTGAAAATGGGGTAAAAGAGCTTTTGGTCATCTCGCAGGACACCAGCGCCTACGGGGTGGATATCAAACACGCCGAAGCGCGCGGCCACCGCGCCCATATTACTGATCTTGCGCGCGATCTGGGATCGCTGGGCGCTTGGGTGCGGCTGCATTATGTCTATCCCTACCCCCATGTGCGCAATCTGGTCCCGCTGATGGCCGAGGGGCTGATCCTGCCCTATCTGGATATACCTTTTCAGCACGCGCACCCGGATGTGCTGCGCCGCATGGCGCGGCCTGCAGCGGCGGCCAAAACACTGGATGAGATCGCCGCATGGCGCGATATCTGCCCCGATATTGCGCTGCGCTCGACCTTTATCGTTGGCTATCCCGGCGAGACCGAGGCCGAGTTTCAAACCCTGCTCGACTGGATGGACGAGGCGCAACTGGACCGCGTGGGATGTTTTCAATACGAAAATGTTGATGGTACACGCTCAAACGCGCTGCCCGATCATGTGGCAGATGAGGTGAAACAGGACCGCTGGGAGCGTTTTATGGCCAAGGCGCAGGCCATATCCAAAGCAAAACTGGCAGCTAAAGTTGGCCAAAAACTGGATGTGATTATCGACGAGATCGACGAGAGCGGCGCGACCTGCCGCACCCAAGCGGATGCTCCAGAAATCGACGGTAATCTGTTTATCGACGAAGGTTTTGAAACCCTAAGCGTAGGAGACATTGTCTCGGTTGAGGTTGACGAAGCCGGTGACTACGACCTTTGGGCAAAGCGATCCTCAAAATAGGCTCTAGAAACCTAAAAAGCGGGCGCAGCATCCCACCACCCAAAACCTTGTGCCGACCGAATATAAACGTCTGTCCTTTAGGCCTATCTGGCCTTTGCCTATGGTTTAG
>CABZJG010000251.1 GCA_902525995.1 Paracoccaceae bacterium
TTGAACCTGACTTAGCTCATGCCTTCGCGTTGGGCCTTTTTGCGCGCCAACTTGCGGGCACGGCGGATCGCTTCAGCTTTTTCACGCGCTTTTTTCTCAGACGGTTTTTCGAAATGCTGCTTGAGCTTCATTTCACGAAACACGCCTTCGCGTTGTAGCTTTTTCTTCAGGGCGCGAAGCGCATGATCGACATTATTGTCGCGAACACTAACCTGCATGTGGTTGTCACCACCTTTCTAGTTTAAAGTTGCATAAAGGTGCAGGAGTTGGCCTAATAGCAAAGCAGGTTCATCTTGTCCAGTGGTGATATAAGGAGACCGGATTTGACACAAAATGCGCATCAAGATGCAAATGCAAAGTTGTTAGAGGCGATTTTGCAGCATGTGCCCTTTGATGGCTGGTCGCAGCTCTCCTTTCAAACGGCCTGCACTGACTGCGGGATAGACCCATCAATTGCCCGTATTCACTGTCCCAGAGGGGCGCTGGATCTGGCCGTCCTGTTTCATCAAGCCGGTGATCAGGCGATGCAAAGCCAATTGGATGATATGGATTTATCGGGTCTGAAGTTTCGCGAAAAGGTCACGGCGGCAGTGCGGGCGCGAATTGAGGTGATTTCCGATAAAGAAGCTGTTCGGAGGGGATCGACGTTGTTTTCATTGCCGCAAAACACGCTCGAAGGCGCGAGCCTTATTTGGGGCACAAGCGATGCGATCTGGACCTATCTTGGAGACACCTCTGCCGATGTGAACTGGTACACAAAACGCGCCAGCTTGAGCGCGGTCTATGGCGCTTGCATCCTATACTGGCTGGGCGACGATAGCCCCGATCATCAGGCGACTTGGGATTTTCTGGATCGCCGAATAGAAAATGTAATGCAGTTTGAAAAAGCAAAAGCCGAAATTAACAAAAATGTGGCTTTTAAACCGCTGCTGGCCGGACCACTTTGGTTGGCAAGCAAAATAAAAGCCCCCGCAACAAAGCCGGAAACAACCTTGCCGGGACAATGGCGAAATTGAACTTAAGAGCGTTGATATGACCAATTCTATGCGTGCGATCGAAATACGCCAAGCGGGCGGCCCCGAGGTGCTAAGCCTGTGCGAGCGTCCGGTTCCAACACCTGCCCATGGGCAGGTGGTTCTCAAACTGGCCTATGCCGGGGTAAACCGGCCCGACGCATTGCAGCGCGCCGGGCTTTATAATCCGCCCAAAGGCACCAGTGATCTGCCCGGGCTTGAAGCCTCTGGCACTGTGGCCGCCGTGGGCAGCGGTGTGAGCGATTTAAAAATCGGCGATACAGTTTGCGCCCTTTTGCTTGGCGGCGGCTATGCTGAATATGCCGCGACACCTGCGGCCCATTGTCTGCGGGTTCCAAAGGGGTTGGATCTGCGCTCTGCTGCCTGTCTGCCAGAGACATATTTCACTGTCTGGACCAATGTATTTATGCGCGGCGGCCTTCAAGCTGGCGAGCGGTTCTTGGTGCATGGGGGCTCTTCCGGTATCGGCACAACGGCCATTCAACTTGCCTCTGCCTTTGGCGCGCGGGTCTTTGCCACCGCCGGCTCGGCGGAGAAATGTGCTGCCTGCACCGCGCTTGGCACCGAGCGGGCGATCAATTACCGCAGTGATGATTTTGTTGACGTGATCAATGAAGAGGGCGGCGCCAATTTGATATTGGATATGGTAGGGGGCGATTATATCCCGCGCAATATCCGCGCCTTGGCCGATGATGGCCGCTTGGTGCAAATTGCCTTTTTGCAAGGTCCAAAGGTTGAGTTGAATTTTGCCCAGCTGATGACCCGACGATTAACCATCACCGGCAGCACGCTGCGGCCGCAATCTGACCTTGCCAAAGCCACTATCGCTGCGCAGCTGCTGAAAGAAGTCTGGCCGCTGTTGGATCAGGGGCGCTTGCATCCGGTGATCGACAGCACCTTTGATCTTGCCGAAGCTGCCGCTGCGCACGCCCGCATGGAAAGCAGCGCTCATATTGGCAAGATCGTTTTGAAAGTTGCCGGGGAGTGAAGCCTAAAGAGTATTTTTTACATTCATTACGGCACGAGACCTAAAGCACAAAAGTTGTATGCGCTTTATTCTCGCGTAAGTGCTCTTAACAGATAATGGCCATAATTTTGCTTTAGTTTTGCGGTGATATTTGCGGACCAATTTTGGTCATTGGTGGGACATTTAAAATTGTCCGCTTTTGCCAATTCATTTTAACTGGAT
>CABZJG010000252.1 GCA_902525995.1 Paracoccaceae bacterium
TTGACGTGCTGCATCGTCTGTCAACTCCTGCATAATTGCGGTCAATTGAACGTGTTGGCTATGATGAAGATGATCTGCTTTGGTCGCCGCAAATAAAATTCGCTCAACTCTTATGCCACGGATTAAACGCCCAAGAGGACTATTCCTTCCCGGCCTAAAGGCTATGAGAATATCGCGCATTGTATTGCGCAAATCTTCGATGGCTGAGGGACCTCGGTGCAAAGCTTCTAAGACATCAATCAAAACAATTTGGCGATCAATACGGGCAAAATGGTTTCTAAAAAATGGGCGTACAATATACCGTTTATAGGCCGTATATCGGCGTTGCATTTCATGCCATAAGCTGCCCTTTTTCGAATTAGTTTCCGGTGGCAACGGTGCAAAGGTCAATACAGGCGAGCCTTCTAAATCACCTGGCAATAAAAACCGTCCAGGTGTTAAATCGCTATATCCAGTTGCGCGGGCAGCGCTAAGGTAAGAACAATAGCACTGTGCTAAATTTCTTGCCTCTGTTTCGTCTAAAGCCACCTTTTTTGGTAGGCCATTTATCATTTTTGCATAGGCCTGTCCGATATCCCTTGAGCTCAGGCGCGCAAGTGTTTCCTCGCTCCACTGTGCATATGACTTTTCCAAAAGCGTTAGGTCCAATATCCATTCCCCAGGATAATCTACAATATCAAGATGTTGAATGCGTGAGTTTCTGATCCCAGACATCAAGCCCTGAGGGTTTAATTTCATGGACACTCGGAGCTGGCTGACATTTTTTGTGTTAACTGGCCAAACAGGTTCATGCCTGCTTATGGCATCAAGGTGAGCTTCAAAATCAAAGCGAGCAAGGGTATCGTCAGGCTGCGGTTGCAAAAAGGCTGTTTGAACACGATTTTGGCCAAAAGCAGCGAGTTGCGGTATCCGTCCACCTTCCATGAGATTGGAAATAAGCGAGGTGATGAAAACAGTTTTTCCTGATCGGGCTAATCCGGTAACGCCGAGCCGAATGGGCGCACCAAGAAGGCCTTCACTGATTTGCGCACTAAAGCCCTGAAACCCGCTGCGCATTTTCTGTGACACAGTCCCTCTTGTCAAAATTGAACCTCCTTTGAACTTATAGGTAGATAGGTATCACACTATGAAAACGCCAGTCCGTTGGAAATATGTAGCGAAAATGAGCTCTTTTCTAACCTTTTAATTTGGTCTACCTAACGAATATGCCACGCTATGCAATGCAGATAGAATACCACGGAGCCCCCTTTGCTGGTTGGCAACGCCAGTCGGACCAGCCTTCGGTGCAAGGCGCCATTGAAGCTGCGCTGGGTAAATTGGAACCCGGCTCGCATTCAATCGCTGCAGCAGGCCGTACAGATGCAGGGGTGCACGCTCTTGGACAAGTGGCGCATTGTGATTTAAGCAAAAACTGGGATTCTTTTCGTTTAGCTCAGGCTTTAAATTACCATTTAAAGCCTTTACCGATTTCAGTTGTTGCTTGTGCAGAGGTTGCTGAAGACTGGCATGCACGATTTTCAGCTATAGAGCGCCATTATGTTTTCCGGTTACTTTGCCGTCGTGCACCTGCCACTCACGATAAAGGACTGGTATGGCAAATTGGTCATGAGCTAAGGCTGGAACCGATGCAAGAGGCGGCTAACTATTTGACTGGGATGCATGATTTCACCACATTCCGATCTTCAATTTGCCAAGCTAAAAGTCCTGTGAAAACCCTTGATTCACTTCAAATTAAACGCATGCATAATTGGGGTGGCCTTGAGTTTCGGTTTTCCTTGCGTGCCAGAAGTTTTCTTCACAATCAGGTGCGTAGTTTTGTTGGCACCTTGGAGCGAGTTGGCGCCGGCGCGTGGAAGCCAATAGATGTTAAATCTGCTCTAGAGGCGCAAGATAGATCTGCTTGTGGGCCTGTTTGTCCACCACAAGGATTATACCTATCAGGTGTGCGATATGCGCATGCGCCTTTCGAATTTTTGTCTTCGGTAAGCGATTAAAGACCAATAGGTTGAGTGTTGTTTTGGAAGCATTTCAGTGATTTTTGAAAGCCGAAAACGGGACAGAACTGAAAGATCACGGCCGGCGTTTTTTTGAAGATAGAGTTGGACTTGCCTCGGCTGGGTTCTCTGGCCACGCATGCTTTGGGTAGCGCCCCCGCATGTCTTTGCGCACGTCTTTGTAGCTGGTGCGCCAAAAACTAGGGAGATCA
>CABZJG010000253.1 GCA_902525995.1 Paracoccaceae bacterium
GAAGAGATCCGAGGGCCCTACAAACTCGACTAAGCCACCTTGGTATAACATCCAATGATCTGACCCCACTGGACGGAATGCTTAACAAAAATGAATGGCTAGCAATTGCGGAAAAGATAATATTTGACGCATTTCAGGGCTGCGCACCTTTTGTCAGCACATTTTCGATAAACAATCCGGAAGGATGGCAGTATTGGTTGATCCATTTTTCCAACGTTCCTAAAGCGCGCCAAGTGTATAACGATGTCCTTCATGATAATTCAAGCCACCAAGCCCACTTTGGTCGTTCTGGTCTAAGCTTGAATATGTTTGCATATGACCCCGATCAGACAAACACGATGTACATGTTTGAAGAAAGCGATCGCGAAAACGCGGTCAATGAATTGGCCGAAGACATTCCGCGGCTAGTGGAAGATTTTGGGGACGCTATGCTGGTGGGAGATTTCTACAATAGTGCTTATAATCTCACGCCATCGCATTCAGAAGACATAAAAACAGGGATGTTTCGTAATCCCGATTTAGAGGTGTTGACACCAAACGGTAATTTGAGGCGTAAGGCAAACACTATTGGAGTCGGAGACACGTTGAGGATTAAAAGCCAAAAGTCTTTTCATATATTGTGGAACCAGAATACTTAACCACTTTGCTTTGACGTCCGAGGTAGCTGTCCTGGCTCGAATGACTAGAAAGCATGCTTGTTCACTTTGTGAACCAGATGAAGGGAGAAAACATTGGACGAAGCATCAATTGTATTTCGAAACGCAGAAATGGCCAGCACAGGAAAAATTTATGTGGACAAACTTGAGGCTGCCGCAGAGCTTGCTGCCAAATACCGCAATGCAAGTCATTTTGTAGATGTCATTACAACGAAGGATGAAGTCGTTTTTCGGTGGGAGCAGGGCTTCCCCGATTGGAAATTGGGCGAAGTCAAGCCGATCAAACAGAATACAGAAGTATATCGCTTTGAACGCCCGGAAATTCCTGCATGGGATCCTGAAAAAAGACTACGCAGCTTGATTGATGGCCTACATCTCGCCTTTGATATGGCAACAGTATGTGGCACTCGCGACGAAATTTTTGCAAAAAAGATGACACTCTAACAGAAGTGTGGAACGTCGTCGATGAAGGCAGCAAAATTTATCATACGACCAAGGATTTTAAGGGCACGGAGAAATGGGCAAAAAAAATAGACGATTGGATGGCTGATTCAAATCAGCTGTTTTTGAGTTACTGCGTTGAACACACCGCATTGGCGATCAATTTAATGCGGTTTGATCTGGGAAGCCGTGTTCCATATTTTGCTGTGGAACTGGCAGAGCGAGAGGCTATGTATTCATTTGAAAATTAGAGGTAAATATCGCCTTCGGCACAAATGAAGGCGACTTCTCCTCAGTCCCAAATCTTTTACAATTTAGCAAATCAAAGACTGGCAGGTTGTCCAAACCGCCCCGGCAATTGAGTGGTCTGCGCGCTAAGCGGATCAATTAGCACATATGGATGTGGACTTTCTTTTACAGCAGCACAAATCATGTCTTCTTGACCTACCCGTTGAAGAAAAAGCGCGACGGGCTCGTCCTGCCGCACATCCGTTAAGATCAAAAATGGCCGGTGAAGAAGCGAGAGCGCTTCAGAATAATTAGCTCAGTTTGACCGTTCAGTCACACTGGTGTCTGCAAACTCATTCTAAGAGCTTTAAGTCACCAGCCATTTGTCGACCATCACGGCCGTCTTCCAATTCAAAGCTGACGTTTTGATTGTCTGCCAGACCTGTCAATCCAGATTTTTCAACGGCAGATATGTGAACAAATACGTCTTTACCGCCCCCCTCAGGTGCAATAAAGCCGTAGCCTTTGGTGGTATTGAACCACTTCACGGTGCCAGTGGGCATGTCCCGTGTCTCCTTTTCTTCGTCTTTGTTTTCCCCAACCTTAAGGGGGTGCCTGAGTTTCTAAGCTATGCATCACATCTTTTTGCAAAGAATGGCCTTCGCTGCATAAGCACAGCTAGAGGATTACCCAGCGGAAAAAAAAATCAAGTAAAACAAGTTAAAATTTTCTCATTCTTTAGGGTTAAAATATACTCGAAGGCTGTAAAAATAGGACTTTAGTTTTAAAATTTGGCTGCTTATGTTGGTGCCTGAAGGCAGTGAATTTTGGTTTTCACCTTTATGAGTAACAAAAGCT
>CABZJG010000254.1 GCA_902525995.1 Paracoccaceae bacterium
AATGATTATTCAAGAGTATGCAAATGTACGCAATAAAATTTCTTGACAATGGGTAAAATTCTGTAATTTGTCTGACCGCCATATCGCAAGACCGAAAAAAAGGAGTGGTCAAAATGAGTTTTCATCCTGTTGAACAAGCCCCCGGACGGCTAAATCGAAGCGAATTGGCAGTGCCCGGCAGCCAGCCGCAAATGTTTGAAAAGGCATCAAAATCCGATGTTGATGTGATCTTTCTAGACTTAGAAGACGCAGTTGCGCCCGATGAAAAATTGCAAGCCCGGAAAAACATAATTAAAGCACTCAACGAAATTGATTGGGGCACAAAATCTATGTCCATTCGAATCAACGGGTTGGACACGCACTACATGTATCGCGATGTTGTCGACATTGTTGAACAGGCCGGCGAGCGGCTAGATTTGATCATGATACCCAAAGTTGGAACAGCTGCGGACGTCTATGCAGTGGACGTGATGGTGACCCAAATTGAGGATGCAAACGGGTACAAAAAACGCATCGGTTTTGAGCACATAATTGAAACCGCTTTGGGCATGCAAAATGTTACTGAAATTGCCGCCGCATCAAAGCGAAATGAAAGCCTGCATTTCGGGGTTGCAGACTATGCTGCATCTACCCGTGCCCGCACCACGATTATTGGCGGTGTGAACCCCGATTATTCAGTTTTGACCGACCCGAACGAGGACGGAGGTCGAGATATCCATTGGGGCGATATGTGGCACTACGCGCTGGCCAGAATGGTCGTTGCAGCACGGGCCAATGGATTGCGCCCCATAGATGGTCCGTTTGGTGATTTTTCTGACCCCGCCGGTTATCGCGCTGCCGCAAAACGGGCTGCCGTACTGGGCTGTGAAGGCAAATGGGCCATTCACCCAAGTCAGATCGCCCTGGCAAACGAAGTCATGAGCCCCTCAGAAGGTGAAGTGGATCGCGCAAACCGGATTTTAAGCGCTATGGCAGATGCCGAAGCAGCCGGAAAAGGTGCG
Organism: Paracoccaceae bacterium; assembly: GCA_902525995.1. GTDB lineage: Bacteria > Pseudomonadota > Alphaproteobacteria > Rhodobacterales > Rhodobacteraceae > CABZJG01. The sequence continues at coordinate 1,002 of CABZJG010000254.1, forward strand.
GTTTCTCTTGATGGGCGCTTGATTGATTATGCCTCAATACGCCAAGCTGAAGTTTTAATAGAAAAGGTCAAACAGATTGAGGCTGCATGACAATTCCTAATCCAAGACAATTTGCGCGGTCTCTATTTGACCGCGCAATCGAGGCTGCAGAGCCTGCTCAGGCAGTGCGAAAATCCCTTCTTGCCGCTCCTTTGCCGGCAATGCCCGGCGGTCGGCTCATCCTAATTGCACTGGGAAAAGCGGCCTGCGCAATGATGGAAGAGGCCTTAAAGCATGTCCCGCAAAGTGTTATTCCCAAAGCTATTGCGGTCACAAACTATGAAAATGCCCGAACTTTAGAAGGGTGCGAAGTGATTGCCGCAGGCCACCCTGTGCCTGACAAAAATGGCCAAATGGCTGCGCGGCGCATCACAGAAGCTTTGAAAGATGCCGGACCAAACGATTTTGTCTTGGCGCTAATATCCGGTGGGGGATCGGCCCTTTTACCATCACCCATCGCTGGAATAACCCTAAACGACAAAATCGAGACCAATGAGATCTTGTTGCGAAATGGCTATGGAATAAACGAAATAAATCTAATCCGGCAGCAGCTTTCAACCTTGAAAGGCGGAGGATTAACGCGCTTGGCAACACCCGCGCCCGTTCGATCCCTTATTATTTCAGATGTCATTGGTGATGATTTACGGGCGATTGCCAGCGGACCAACGACCGCCCCAATTGGCAGTGCAGCGCAGGCCGCCGCGCTGCTTCGATCGCGTGGCCATTTCGAAATGCTGCCGAAAGATGTCCAAAGTCATTTCTTAAAAGACAACAGCCTGCCTTTAGACACGCCTGTTGTAGCCCAAAACCAGCTCATTTGTTCAAACCGCTATAGTCTTGACGCCATGTGCGATGCGGCAAAGGTTTGGGTACCCTTGATCGTTTCAGATAACCTGCAAGGCAACGTAAAAGACGCCGCAGATGAGATTGCCTCTTTCGTTCTTGGCCAGAAGGCTACAGCGCCACAGGTATTATTATGGGGCGGCGAAACAACGGTGAATGTCACTGGCTCCGGTCGCGGTGGCCGAAATCAAGAGCTGGCGTTAAGAGTAGCGCGCTTACTCCAAAACATGCCTGGAAACTGGGCATTTTTGAGCGGTGGAACCGATGGGCGGGATGGCC
>CABZJG010000255.1 GCA_902525995.1 Paracoccaceae bacterium
GCTTGACCACGCACGCGGTGCGTCCGAACGCGATTTGATGGTTGTTGAAACCTCTGAATAATCAGCACTGCACTGAGATCTCGCGCCGTAGGCAACCCTAGTTGCTCTTTGGGGCAAAAAGACCCCTTAAAGTCTAACTGGCCCTTGCCATCCGCTTGCGCTCATGCGTGTCCAGATAGCGCTTGCGCAGGCGGATAGACCCCGGCGTAACCTCAACCAACTCATCATCGTTGATATAGGCGATAGCCTCTTCCAAAGATAGGGTGATCGGAGTGGTCAACCGCACCGCCTCATCTGTCCCCGAAGCCCGCACATTGGTCAGTTTTTTGCCTTTAAGCGGATTGACCTCAAGATCATTTTCGCGGCTGTGTTCACCAATAATCATGCCTTGATAAATTTTTTCCTGTGCGCCGATGAACATTTTGCCGCGGTCTTCAAGGTTCCAAAGGGCATAGGCCACTGAAACCCCGTCTTCCATCGAAATAAGCACCCCGGCGCGGCGGCCAGAAATTTCACCCTTATAGGGTGCCCAGTCATGAAACACACGGTTAAGCACGCCCGTGCCGCGCGTATCGGTCAAAAACTCGCCATGATAGCCAATCAGCCCGCGTGATGGCACATGGGCAATGATCCGCGTCTTGCCGGATCCTGCCTGTTTCATTTCGGCCAACTCACCTTTGCGGCTTCCGGTCAGTTTTTCAATCACTGTGCCGGAATAATCATCGTCAACATCGATTGTAACCTCTTCGATAGGTTCCAACCGGGTGCCATTTTCATCTTCTCGCATCAGAACCTGCGGCCGCGAAATTGACAGTTCAAACCCCTCGCGCCGCATATTTTCGATCAGTACGCCCATTTGCAATTCGCCGCGCCCCGAAACGTCAAAGGCCTCTCCTCCGGGGGTGTCACTGACCTTGATGGCAACATTGCTTTCGGCTTCTTTGAGCAAACGCTCGCGGATGACACGGCTTTGTACTTTTTTTCCGTCACGCCCCGCAAGCGGGCTGTCATTGATGCCAAAGGTCACTGAAATTGTCGGTGGGTCAATGGGTTGTGCCGGCAGCGGTGTGTCAACTGCCAAAGCGCAAAGCGTATCTGATACGGTTGCCTTCGACAGACCCGCAAGCGTGACGATATCGCCGGCGACAGCTTCTTCAATATCGCTCTGGGACAGTCCGCGAAACGCTTGGATTTTAGTAACCCGGAACTGTTCTATCTTTTGTCCCATTCGGCTTAATGCCTGCAGGGTGGCACCCACTTTTAGCCGGCCGCTTTCAACCCGGCCGGTTAAAATACGCCCCACGAAAGGGTCTGTGCTTAAGGTGGTGGCCAGCATGCGGAAATCTTCATCCTGGCGCGCAACCTGACGCGGCGCTGGCACATGATTAATCACCAGATCAAACAGCGCGGCCAAATCTTTGCGTGGACCTTCAAGCGAATGATCCGCCCAACCCGAACGCCCCGAGGCATAAAGATTCGGAAAATCAAGTTGGTCTTCATTGGCATCCAGTGCCGCAAACAAATCAAAACACTCATCAAGCGCCCGGTCCGGTTCGGCGTCTGGCTTGTCGACTTTATTCAGAACCACGATGGGCCTCAATCCAAGGGCCAGCGCTTTAGCGGTGACAAATTTGGTTTGCGGCATCGGGCCCTCGGCTGCATCCACCAGCAAAACAACACCATCAACCATACTTAAAATACGCTCAACCTCGCCGCCAAAATCTGCATGGCCCGGCGTATCTACAATATTGATCCGTGCGCCTTTCCACTCTACCGACGTGGCTTTGGCCAATATTGTAATGCCGCGTTCACGTTCAAGGTCATTGCTGTCCATCGCCCGCTCGGCCACGGCTTGATTGGCCCGAAAGGCGCCGGACTGCTTCAGCAATTCGTCGACCAATGTGGTTTTACCATGATCAACATGGGCGATGATCGCAATATTGCGCAGATCCATCTTTGGCGTCCTTAGTTGGTTGTGTTGGGCGTGCCCTAGCGGCTCTTTTGGAAAAACACCAGAGCAATCATGCGATTAGTTTCAAAACCCGTCATTTGCGCGCCTAGAGCGCTATCATTTTGGCATTATTTTTCTTTTGCTGAAATACTCCCGGGGGTCCGGGGGCTGGCCCCCGCC
>CABZJG010000256.1 GCA_902525995.1 Paracoccaceae bacterium
CATGTCATGTTCGACCATGAGCACCGTTATCCCCATCATTTTTTTGATGTCCTCAATCCAGAAAGCCACATCTTGTGTTTCTTCTGTGGACAGACCTGACGCAGGTTCATCCAATAAGAGTAGCTTCGGACCGATGGCCAGTGCGCGGCCCATTTCAACCACCTTACGGATCCCATACGGAAGCCCCGAGATGAATTTATCTCGGTAGGGCTGCAGGTCTAAAAAGTCGATCACATGCTCTACGGCAAGACGGTGGCGATGCTCTTCCTTGCGTACTTTGGGCAGAAATAAAATTTCTTCTATGGCATTTGTTTTTCTATGCCGTTGGCGGCCCACCAACAGATTTTGCAGAACGCTCGCTTGCTCAAAAAGCTCAATGTTCTGAAATGTTCTTGCAATGCCCAACTGCGGAATTTCATGGCTGGCTTTTTTCAAAATACTCTGGCCTTGGAAAAGAATATCGCCCTCGGCAGGATCATAAAAGCGGCTGATCATATTAAAGATCGTCGACTTGCCTGCACCGTTTGGTCCGACAAGCGAAAAAACTTCGCCTTCTTTGACGCTAAAGCTCACGTTATCTACCGCAACCAAGCCACCAAAGCGCAGGGTGACATTTTGCAAGTCTAGCAAATTCATCGCATCCGCTCCGTTTTTAAGTAGGATTTCTGGCGGCGGAACATATCGCGGCGATAGAACGGAAAAAGTTCAAAATAGGCGCGAATTTTCAACCAACGGCCATAAAGACCCATCGGTTCAAACAGAATAACAAAGATTAAAATTGCCCCGAAAACGCCGCTTTCAATGCCGGGGATTGTGGCGCTGTTTGAAAAGAACGCATCGCGAGTAAAACTAATGACGCTTGGCAAAAAAGTGACAAGAGCAGCGCCGATAAAGGCGCCTTGGATAAAACCAAGTCCGCCAATTACAATCATCAGCAATAGGTAGATTGAAATCACAATGTTAAAGGTCTCATTGGTGAAAACCAAACTAAAGTGCCCCATGAGAGCGCCCGCGATACCCGTGATGGCGCAGGAAATTGCAAAGGATATCGTGCGTGTACGCGCGATATTTACACCCATTGCTTGAGCTGAAATTTCACTATCTCTGATGGCAAAAAAACTCCGGCCGAGGGGGGAGCGCAGAATGTTTTTATAGCCCAAAACAACCAAACATGTAATTCCGAGTACCAACCAGTACAGCCCGGATACATTTCCATAGCGGTCGAAACTAAACCCAAAAATCTCTATTGAAGGAGTAAATTTACCGCTGACACCTCCGGTCCATGGCGCAAGAATAACAATTAAATCCTCTGCCAAAATACCAATCGCGATTGTTGCAATCGCCATATAAATGCCATGAAGTTTTGTTGTGGGCATCGCAACCAAAACGCCTGCCAACCCAGCAAAAAAGCCTGCAAGTGGCAGAGATAGAATGAACGGCACCCCGTATTCCTGCAAAATCACATTTGAGTAGGCGCCAACAGCCATAAAGGCGGCATGGCCCAAGCTGGCCTGTCCTGAGTGACCAACCAAGAGCATCAACCCCATTCCGGCAATCGCCCAGATTAGCATCAAGGTGAATTCCCCCAACCAGAATTCATTAATAATAAATGGCAGCGTGATCGCCAGTATCAAAAGTGCCAAGTACCAAAGGGCAGGGACAGGATTATTAAAATAACGGATATCGGCATCATAAGATGTTTTGAAAATAATGCGCATGGGTTAGACTTTCTTGTTCTGCACTTGGGACAAGATGCCATGTGGGCGGAAGATCAAAACCAAGACCAAAAGCAAATACGGCATAATACGCGCGATGTCGCCTTCGATATATCGCGCGGCAAACGGCTCGACGATACCGACAAGCAAACCGCCTATCAGAGCGCCCGGCAAGCTGCCAAGCCCGCCAATGACGGCAGCCGCAAAAGCCTTTATGCCTAAAAGTCCTGTGGCCGGATCAATCGACCCCTTCGATGCAAACAAAATTCCAGCAATTGCGGTAATCACGCCCGACAATGCCCACACAAGCGAGTGCATTCTTTTCACGGGAATGCCCATATAAAATGCGGCCATTTGGTTTTGACTGGCGGCTTGCATCGCAATGCCCAACTTGGTTCGGGCAAAGAAAACATA
>CABZJG010000257.1 GCA_902525995.1 Paracoccaceae bacterium
ATCCCTTTGGTGGGTGGATTGCCGGTGATGTCCAAAGCATGGTTTGAAGAAACCGGCGCAGGTCTGGAAGAAAGCCGGATGGAGCCCGCCATTGGCTCGGGCCAATATGTGCTGGACGAATATGAAATCAACCGCTGGATACGCTATGCGCGCAACCCCGACTACTGGGGCAATGATTTGGCAATCAATCGTGGACGCGGGAATTTCGACACAATCCGCATTGAATATTTTGCCGACAGCAACGCCGCGTTTGAAGGCTTTAAATCCGGTGCCTACACATTTCGCAACGAAAACTCATCGAAAACATGGGCCACAGGCTATGACTTTCCGGCGCTGAACGATGGCCATGTGATCAAGAAAACTTTGCCAGACGGCGGCATTGGCACAGGTCAGAGCTTTGTGATGAACCTGCGCCGGGATAAGTTTTCCGACCCACGGGTGCGCGAAGCATTGGGTCATCTGTTTAACTTTGAATGGTCCAACGAATCGCTGTTTTACGGACAGTACGCGCGCATTCATTCGTTCTGGGAAAACTCGGACTTTGCCGCAACCGGAACCCCAAGCGAAGGTGAACTGGCATTGCTTGAACCGATAGCCGATAAATTGCCAGCCGGCATCCTCACCGATGAAGCTGTCATGGGCGTCACTTCTGGGCCGCGGGCTATGGACCGTAAAAACCTGCGCGCTGCTTCGGCGCTGCTGGAAGAGGCAGGCTGGAGCGTCGGCGATGATGGTCTGCGCCGCAATGCCGCCGGCGAGACATTGCAGATCGAAGTGCTCGAGCGCAGCCCGGCCTTTGACCGTGTTGTACTTCCGTTCATCGAAAATCTGCGGGCGGCTGGCGTCGATGCGGCCTATAACCGCGTTGATCCGGCGCAATATACCGACCGTCGGCGCAATTATGATTTCGATATGCTGACCACGCAGTGCCCATGGGGCTTGAGCCGGGTTCGGGGCTAAAACAGTACTTTGGCTCTGCCACGGCGGACGAGTCTGTGTTTAACGCAATGGGTATCAAATCCGAAGGCATTGATATTTTGATCGACCATGTGGTCAATGCCACCGACAAAGAGACCCTGCGCGTGTCCGTCAAAGCCCTTGATCGGGCCCTGCGGGCCTATCGGTTCTGGATCCCGCAGTGGTACAATGCCACCCATCGGGTATCCTATTGGGATATGTATGAACACCCCGAAGACATTGCGCCTTACTCACTCGGCCAGTTGGATTACTGGTGGTACAATGCCGAAAAAGCCGAAGCGCTGAAGGCGGCAGGTGCACTGAGGTAAAGCCACAATGGGCGCTTATATCGCGCGGCGACTGTTATTGGTGATCCTCACGCTGCTGGGGATCCTCATCATAAACTTCGCCATGATACAATTTGTCCCCGGCGGACCGATCGAGCAAATTCTGGCCAATCTTGAAGGCCAAGGCGATGTGTTTGAAACCATCGCCGGAGGCTCGGATGATGCGGTTGATACCACTGAGAGCGAAGACTATATCGGCGCGCGCGGCCTGCCGCCCGAATTCATCGCCGAGCTGGAAAAAGAGTTCGGCTTTGACAAACCGCCGCTGCAGCGGTTTTTGCAAATGATGTGGAACTATATCCGCTTTGATTTCGGCGAAAGCTATTTCCGCTCGATCAGCGTGGTGGATCTGGTACTGGAAAAAATGCCGGTCTCTATATCGCTGGGGCTGTGGTCGACCCTGATTGCCTATCTGGTCTCGATCCCGTTGGGCATTCGCAAAGCGGTGCGCGATGGCAGCCGCTTTGACACCTTTACCAGTGGTTTGATCATCGTGGCCTATGCCATTCCGGGCTTTTTGTTTGCGATCCTGCTGCTCGTGGTGTTTGCCGGCGGCTCGTACTATCAGATTTTTCCCTTGCGCGGTCTGACCTCGGAAAATTTTGACCAACTGTCGCTGCTGGGCAAAATCGGCGATTATTTCTGGCATATTGCCCTGCCGGTCATCGCCTCGACCATATCCGCCTTTGCGACGCTAACCCTGCTGACCAAAAACAGCTTTCTCGATGAAATCCAAAAGCAATATGTAATGACGGCAAGGGCCAAGGGCCTGAGCGACCGCCGTG
>CABZJG010000258.1 GCA_902525995.1 Paracoccaceae bacterium
TATCAAACCGCTCAACGTCAGACTGGCAGATTGATAGGCCAGACTTGCATCAATGCCTTGGTGCGGTTTCATAAATGAAAACATCGCTTACCTCTTTAACCGGTTTTAGGTCTACCCATTTTGGCAGAGCTTATCCGCCGATAAACGGCGGTGGCAATTCTTTTGCTCTCACAATCTTTGCAAAGATGCCAATTTGCTTGTTTTTGGCACCCTCACCGCCTAGGTAGTGCGTAAGCAACCACAGGAGATACGGGTATGTTAAAGGGATTGGGCGGCCTTGGTGATATGGCCAAAATGATGAAAGCCGCACAAGAAATGCAAGGCAAGATGGCCGAGATGCAAGATGAAATGCATTCAATTTTGGTGACCGGCGAGTCCGGTGCCGGCTTGGTCAAGGCCACCTGCACTGCCAAGGGCGAGCTGACCTCTTTGGATATTGACCCATCGATTTTTTCCGAAGACCAGAAGGAAGTGGTTGAAGATTTGATCTTGGCGGCGATCAAAGACGCGCAGCAACGCGCATCCGAGCGGGCGCAAGAAGAACTTGGCAAGCTGACCGAAGGAATGGGTCTTCCGCCGGGTATGAAACTGCCGTTCTAAGGCAATTGTTGGAACCCTGAGGGTGCGCGGCACAAAAGATATCGATGCTCTGATCGAGCTGATGGCCAAACTTCCCGGCCTTGGGCCACGCTCGGCGCGGCGCGCCGTATTGCATTTGATCCGCAAACGCGGGCTTTTGATGGCGCCTTTGGCCGATGCCATGCAGCAAGTGGCCGTCTCTGCCCGCGAATGCCTAAATTGCGGCAATGTCGGCACCAGCGATATTTGTGAGATCTGCAGCGATGAGCAGCGTGCCACCGGGGCGCTTTGCGTGGTTGAGGATGTTGCCGATCTTTGGGCGATGGAGCGGGCAGCCGTTTTCAAAGGCCGCTACCATGTTTTGGGGGGATCACTGTCGGCGCTTGATGCCATCGGACCCGAGGAGCTGCGCATTCCAAAATTAATTGATCGAGTGGCCAGCGAGCAGGTCAGCGAAGTCATATTGGCGCTCAATGCCACGATAGATGGTCAGACCACAGCGCATTACATCGCAGATCAGTTAGAGGGCCGCGTTACGGTCACATCCCTGGCCAAAGGTGTGCCGATCGGCGGCGAGTTGGATTACCTTGATGATGGCACTATCAGTGCGGCGCTCAGCGCCAGAAAGGCGCTTTGAAGCGCCAATCGGTCCCAAAACATTACGCTTTATTTTTCTTCGACTTCAGGCTGATCGCCTTCGGGAAGATTAAAGAAGCTGTCCGCATCCAAAAATTCATCATCGGACTTTTCTTCTTCGTCTTCATCGCGCAGTGAAAAGGCTTCAAGACCTTCAATGGCGGTCGGCATTTTTGGCTCGGCCGGCATATCCAAAGATTGCTCAGTGCTGACCAGCTTGCGGCGTTCATCATCGCTCATGACAACGCCTTCGGCCGCCTTTTTATCGGCTGCTTTTTGCACAGCTTTATCAAGTTCGGATTGCTTACAAAGCCCAAGCGCCACCGGATCGATAGGTTGAATATTGGACATATTCCAATGGGTCCGCTCACGGATCGCCTGAATGGTCGGCTTGGTGGTTCCAACCAGACGGCTAATCTGACCATCGGTTAATTCGGGGTGAAACTTGACCAACCAATAAATCGATGCCGGCCGGTCCTGCCGCTTTGACAGCGGCGTATAGCGCGGACCACGGCGCTTTTCTTCGCCCACAGCAGCCGGGTTAAATTTAAGCTTTAGCTTGAACAGCTGATCCGCTTCACCGGCCTCGATATCTGAAGCATCAAGCTGATTGTTGGCAATCGGGTCAAACCCTTTGACACCCGTGGCCACATCGCCATCCGCAATGCCTTGAACTTCCAATTCATGCATTTCAACAAAATCTGCGATTTGTTTAAATGTCAGCGTTGTGTTGTCGACCAGCCAAACAGCGGTTGCTCGGGCCATAATTGGTTTTGCCATGATCTCGTCACTCCTTCATGCATCTTCCCCGTTGCCTGACGGGCAGGCGGTCTTTTTCAAGACAGGTTACCGGTGTAGGGGAACTTGGTA
>CABZJG010000259.1 GCA_902525995.1 Paracoccaceae bacterium
CTTTGCTTCAAAGACAGCGCCAGTCAGATGCGCTTGCGTGGCCGCGCGGCTGCCCGATGGGGGGATATAGGCCTTTGAGGTTTTAAGTTCATAGGCCGATGCGGCGGCTTCGGCCATTTGATCAATGGCATCGAGAACCGCCTTGAGCCGCTTGATATTGTCTTGCGATTGCTCAAGCTGTGTTTCCAGCACTTCCGAGCCGTCTGCGCAGCGAATGAGACCCTGAAGCGTGCGCGTTTCTTTGTCGAGCGCAGTGCTTAAAGCCTCACGGCGGCGAAAAAGAACCGTGACCAGCCCATGGGCAAGGGGTTCGATTTCGCCCTCAAGGCCGGTGGAAACCAAAGGCGCGAAAAGCGCTTCAAAGCTTTCACCGATGCACCGGCCGGTTAGCACACTATCGGATGGAATGGGCAAGCTTGCGCCAACTTCTGTAAGGCCAAGAGTTTCGATTGTTTCGTAAGTATTTTGCATCTTGATGTCCGTCGTTTCGGTTCTTGCTAAATTGTTTGGGTTTGTTGGAACGCGCTTTTGCGCGTCTCTTGCAAACCTGAATGCTATGAAAGAAAGGGTCGGGGAATTTTTCACGAACAATCGACAAGGTTTGTGCGGGCAGGAGCGCTTCGTGCCGCCGATCTTTAGATCGGTGAATAGCACGAACACTGACATGCAATTGCTATGGTACCGGTGGGACAAGTTGGAAAGGTCACGCCCTTCGGGTCAGCGCCTTGGAGTTCTTAGCAATTCTTCTCGCGTGACAACTCGGCCTTGTCTATTGTTCTTGAAAAAGGGGGCAGGAACGGGCCCCCCTATTGATCAAACTCGCCCCTCGATGGGGTGATTTGATCAAGCTGCTCCGCTTGTTATTTCTGTCGGGACATTTGTGATGTGCCCCGCACAAGCAATGGAAACCCGAATTGGCAGAAACCGCGTATTTTGAGCGACCATGTTGGAAAGTGTCCGGGGCGGCTCCTGTGGAGACGGCTTGGGGGCTATTTCAACAGGGAGAGCAAGGCATGCGGTTTCTGTGTGGCGCATGACAGCGCGGTCCGCTTGAGCGGATGTACCCGAAACAATCTGCCCGGGATCACCTAGGCCAAGCTTAATGTGAACATCCAGACATCTCATCGGGATCCAAGCGGGGTTTTCCGCGTTTCACCTGCTCTGATCATTTGCCACGTCGGTCTTTAGATCGGTGAATAGCACGAGCTACAAAAAGCGCAATTGCTTTAGCAATTACTTTGTAAGGAGCAACCGACATTGAGCTGGTGAGCTGCGCTGCACAGGATCGGTACGGGCGCCTTCTCGCCTGGCTTCTGATCGACGGCCGTGATGTTGGGCAGGTTTTGATTTCGGAAAGCCTTGCGCGGCCGTATGACGGTGGGCCGCGCATGGCGTGGTGCTGAGCACATCGCAACGCCGCAAAGCAAAACGCCGCCCAAATTGGACGGCGCTGGAATTCAAGTTGCGAAGTAAGTTTACAAAAGCTCGGTGAGCATCGGTATGACGACAGCAGCAAGGATTGCAGCGCCGATCCCTTTCATCCACTTAAGATCTGATTTAACATCCGCAATCTCTGATTTTAAAGAGGTTTGAACCTCACTGATCTCTGATTTCAGAGAGGCTTGAACATCTGCAATCTCTTTTTCGACCTTATCAAAGCGCGAGCTTACGTCTTTACGGAAATCGTTAAATTCAGCCTTTGCTACAGAGTCAGTGACTTGTGCGCGCGCATGCAGCTTCACGACAGCCTCGGCGGCCTTTTCTTCAAGACCGGCCTTAACCAGTTTGGTAAATTCTGCGTGCGTATCCATCATAGCGGCTTGTGCCATAGTAACTTTCCTTTTCTTGAATATATGTGAAGTGATGTAAAAAACAAAGAGCCTTTTACTTTTGAGCTATTTCTGCCCATTCGGGCGGTTTCTTCAGCTCCGCCAACAGCACCCCAACGATCGATCCCATTTCTTCGACCTTGGTGCGCTCGTTTGTTTCGCTGGAGAGCGACTTTGAGAAGGTTTCCAGATCCACACCGTCGTGCTGGATGACAATGGACAGCAGGATACACACATCACTGATGAGCG
>CABZJG010000260.1 GCA_902525995.1 Paracoccaceae bacterium
ATATGGGCAACCTGCGTGTCTCTCGGCAGGATTTAGACAAAGTTTCGAAAACACGCCCAATTGGTGTGCTGCATGCATCTGGACATATTCTGAATGTAAATTCTAAAGCCTTGGAAATGGCGGGCCTTTTGAAAGCCGGCATAAATCATCCCAATATTCCCCTAGGGGAAGATGGCTATCCGACGGGCGAGCTTTTTGGACCGGAAGGTATGGCCCCCGTGGGCCACCATGTAGGTTTTGATCGGGCTTTGAGCGACAGTGACGAGCAAGGCCTGCGCGATTTTGCAAAGCTTTGTGTGCGCACCGGCGTTACCACAATCACAGACCTGGCCTGTCGTTTGGAGGAAGACTGTGTGGAAGCCATGCTTAAAGTCACCTCCGAAAAAGACTATCCTGCCCGAATTGTTCCGTTACAGGTGTTTTTGGGCGCCACCGCAAAACAGACGGTTGAAAAAGTTAAGGGCCTGAAGAAACTGGCAACCGACCGTTTGCGACTGGGGCGCATAAAAGCGATTGCCGATGGCTCTATCCAAGGGTTTTCAGCGCGCATGCGTTGGCCGGGGTATTACAATGGTGCCCCAAACGGGCTTTGGTACACCGCGCCTGAACAACTGGCAGAGCTTTACCGGCTGGCTTTGGCCGATGGGATCCAAGTGCACACCCACACCAACGGCGATGAAGCAACTGAAATGGTTTTGGACGTGCTAGGCCCTGCATTGCAAGACGCCCCAAGCCCGGATCATCGCTTTACGTTGCAACATTGCCAATTGGCAGATCGGGGCCAGTTTAGACGTATGAAAAAGCTTGAAATGTGCGTCAATCTTTTTGCCAATCATCACTTCTTTTGGGGCGATGAACACTATCGTCTAACGGTGGGCCCCGAGCGGGCCATGCGCATAAATGCATGCCAGACAGCCCTTGATCTTGGGGTGCCTATGGCGATCCATTCCGATGCGCCTGTGACACCTCTTGGCCCGCTTTTTACCGCATGGTGCGCTATAAACCGAAAAACAGTCTCGGGCCGTACGCAAGGAGAATATGAAAAAATATCCGTTGATGAAGCGCTTTATGCAATCACCCTTGGCGCGGCTTATACGCTGCATATGGACACAGAAATAGGATCTATTGAAGTGGGCAAAAAGGCTGATTTTGCTGTTTTAGAGCAAGATCCCACCAAAGTGTCGGGCGAAGAATTCAACAAGATCAAGGTCTGGGGAACAGTCAGTGGCGGGCGGGTTTTCCCCGCTGCTGATTTATGAGCGCTCTCGACTATCTTCCTGTCACGGTCATAGGTGGCTATTTGGGGGCAGGCAAAACCACTCTGGTGAACTATTTGCTTCGCAATGCAAATGGATTGCGCCTGGCCGTTTTGGTGAATGAGTTTGGCGAGCTTGCAATAGATAGGGATCTCATAGAGGCGGAAGAAGAGGGCCTGATTTCAATATCAGGGGGCTGTGTATGTTGTTCTTTTGGCGGTGATCTGATCGCTGCGCTTCAAAATTTATCTAAAATGCAGCCTAGACCGCAGCATATATTGATTGAATCCTCTGGTGTGGCAAAGCCAAGCGCCATCTTTGACAGCATTGCCCTTTTGGATGGTTTTGCAGCCGATGGGGTTGTGGTTCTTGCAGATGCTGAAACGGTCCAAGAAAATGCAGATGACAAATATATGGGGGACACGGTTGTAGCGCAAATCACCCAAGCCGATATTTTATTGCTCAATAAATGCGATCTGGTTGATCCTCAAAACCTTGCCGAAATCGCCAGTTGGCTGGCACGCCAAAACCCAAAAGCCCGGCTTGTGAAAACCACACATTCGGTGGCCGCACCCGAGGTTGTTTTAGAAAGCTTTCTGGGGCGTTCAAAAACTGCAGAACCGCACCATCATGTAGATCAGATGAGCAGCGTGAACCTGATCCCGACAACATCCTTGGATGCGACACGCTTGGCCAGAACCTTGGCAGAAGGTGACTTTGGTTTGGTGCGGGCAAAAGGTTTTGTCACAGATATATCAGGCAATAAGATTTTGATTCAGATCGTGGGGCGACGTTGGGCCACCACAGCAGC
>CABZJG010000261.1 GCA_902525995.1 Paracoccaceae bacterium
CAAAGCCTTTTGCCATCGTTCCGAGTATCTTTTCAGGAGGTGTTTCATAGACAACGGAACGATGTGTGGAACCACAACAGTCTCATGATCCACAGGAAGATCACCCAAGTGCAAAATTGCAGCACCCTGACTTGTGCCCGTTACTCCGTTCATGGCGTGAACCTTCGAACCTGTGACTGCCGACAACATCATGTGATAGCAGCGATTTTTTGCGAACGGCCCTTCAACAATGATCAAACCGGTATGGCCGATCAGTTCAAGGCAGCGCGCTGTGACAAGGGCAAGGTAAAACCCAATAGCTGCCGCGCGCACTCCGCTCCCTACGGCGGGTTCTTTGTCTATCCAGCTTGTCTGTCGGCCCATGAAGGGTCCTGTTTGGGGGACGATGGTGGGCAACAGCATAACACTATCACGTAAGATCGCTTGAATATCTTGGTCCGAAGGCTCAACCGATATACCACCAGTGGCCAAATCATACTCACGTCCGCCCATAAAACGGGCTGAAGGGACCGGGTCACCAAAGGCATTTACGTTTATTAGAGTGTCGTATGCGGGGTTCAATTCAAGTTTTTTGCCCCCAATCGACATGGCTATGAACCAAGTTCCGGTCGAAACCACGCTGAAGGGCTCCTTGTGACTCAGGATGTGGGGCAGCAAAGAGGCATTGGAGTCGTGGATACCGCAATGGATCGGGGTGTCAAAAGAGAGCCTCGTGCGGTTAGCGACTTCTGCTAAGATATTTCCAAGCACCATATTTGAAATACACGTCGGCGCGATCTTGTCGATGATACCTAATCGCTCGGCAAGTGAAGAAAGCTTCCGATCCTGCGGGTTCCATAGGTCTGTATGACATCCCAATGAGGTTGCATCGGTTGCGGCTACGCCGGTCAGACGATGTCCCCAATATTGAGGATAGGTCACGATGCTGGCGACACGGTCTTTCAATCCCGCATCCTTATGGAATTGCCAGAACAGCTGTGCGCCCGCATTGAGGCCCATAGGCAACCTAGGTGAACCGGTTTCCGAGAACGGGGGGCGGATCATGTCATATTCATCTGCGACATCATCTGGCCCTGTATATTCATAATCCAGAATGGGCGCCGCAAGGTTTCCCATTTCGTTCAATAAAGCGACGCAAGCACCGTGAGTTGTAATTGAAATCGAATCAATTCCATGTTCAGCGTGAAAATCACGCAATGCGCTCAGCAGAAATTCCCAATTTCCATCCACATCGAAATGTGGCCAAGGCGGCCCAGGAAGAACCTTGTTCTGACGTGTAACAACAGCAACTTCCGATAGGTCATCTGGGCCAACCAGCGTTAGCTTGGCATTGGTTTTGCCAATATCAATGACCGCGACGTGTTTTTTTGTCATGACATACAGAAGACGGTTAACAGATCTTTGGTAATTGGTTCGTTGTTTGGGTGGGTCTCCATAATGTCGGCCATATGCGCCCACCATTTTTTCATGATGTCATGGGTAGGCAGGCTGTCCATAGAGTGATTATCGGTTCGCCATAAGACGGCAAACAGTATATTTGTCTCATGATCCAAATGGATAGAATAATCCGAAACGCCGGCCTCTTTCAGCAATATCACAAGCTCGGGCCAAATTTCATCATGGCGCTTTCTATACTCTTCCTCACAGCCCGGTTTCAGGCGCATTTTGAAAGCGTGTTTTTGCATCAATGATATCTCCACATAGCCCATATACGGGGTAAGGCGATAACCCCAATCAGTAGCGCACCAATCACGATCGACATTACGATACCCGGAACGTTCAAAAGACCAAGGCCGAAGGTCACGAGCCCCATTACGAATGCTGCGATGATAACACTGGGGACCGAACCAGACCCACCGAGAATGTTTACACCGCCCAAAACAACCATCGTCACGACTGCGAGCTCCCAGCCGAAAGCAATCGACGGGCGGGTTGAGCCAAGACGCGAGGTTAGGCAAATTGCGGCGATCCCCGACATCAAACCGGTCAGAAGGAAAAGGATAAACTTAACCCGCTGGACCCGGATGCCTGAAAAAAGGGCTCCCGTTGGGTTATTGC
>CABZJG010000262.1 GCA_902525995.1 Paracoccaceae bacterium
ATGTTGATAAAAACAATACCTACAGCCGACCTCACCGCATGAAACCGCCCTAAAACATACGAGATCGATGAGAGAACCTACGAAAAAATAGGGCCTGTGTCCTTACTTCCCCCGCATTCGTCGTGTTCAATTTGCCAAATACTTGGAACCTTCTAAGCACGATATATAAGAAAATTAGTAGGAACTATTCGTACCTTGTGTCATAGTGTTTATGAAACAAGGAAAGATGCCCACTATGTCAAATACCAAAAAGAGCTTTGTTGTCGGTGATCGCTATGATGCGTTCATCGCAAAACAGGTCGCGGAAGGCCGCTTCAACAACTCAAGTGAAGTTGTACGAGCTGGTTTAAGAATACTTGAGGACCATGAAAATCGCCTTGCCGCGATGCGTGCTCATGTTCAGGCATCGCTGAATGATGCACGGCCACGGATGTTAGTGGATGAAGGTTTTGAGCGTCTTGAAGCCAAATACACTGCACTTGCGCAAGGCACTGTTACAGAAGAATGAAGCAAGTCCCCGTATACCTGTCAGCACAGGCAGAAGAAGACTTAGAGGGAATAGCAGATTTTATCTTTGAGCGCAGTAGAGAACCCCGGATCGCGCTTGGGTTTGTTCAGCGTATTCATAGGCGTTGTCTCAAGATTGGGATGGCCCCTGCAGGTGGTGCACCCCGCCCTGATTTCGGCAAAAACATTCGCCTTGTTCCGTTCGAGAAGTCCGCTGTGATTCTATACACCTACGAGGGGGACGAAGTGGAAATTGTGGCCGTGTTTTACGGTGGGCAGGATTATGCGGCGGCTATGATTGAATAGGATGATACAGTTTTAAAGTACTCGAACCGTCATATATAATGGCTTATTAGGTAAAGGCAATCATCTCGATTTGAGCCAATCCTCCAGATTTTCTTTGAACGCTTCCAAATTTGGGCCTTGAATGACGATGTTGTGTTTAGATTCAGGCCTAAAGAAGTGTTGTGTCCCGTAAAATTCCTTCTCCCATGTACCCACGAATTTCTCCCTCCAGAATACGTTGCCGGTGTATTCAAGATGCAAGACCCTTTCCCTGCTTTTTGGGAGGAAGCTCAAATCCAATTTGTTTATTGTAGTCTTGGCGTTCGAGCGTGTGGCTCCCCCTAGGTCACCAAGCACTTCTAGGAAATCATAAGTGTCGGCAAAGTAATTTGGGTAAGCCTGACGAAGCGCCGCCATGTTATCAACGCTGACCTGCAGGCTTTCTTTAGTTTCATGAAAATCATCATCTAAGTCAGCAAGGTCAAACATCTTGCGCCAAGCTGGTTTGACATCAATATTACCCGTCGCTGTATCCATCCTGATCATGTACTCTGAGCCGTGAAACCCGCTGTTTGTCTCGGCTTCACGCATCAAGCTTCTAAAAGTACTGAGATTCTGTCTGACATTCAGACTATTGGCTAACTGTTTTGCCTCAGTTTTTAGGTCTTTGTAGCTCATGAGAAGATGATCACCGCGATTGTGCTCCTCAAGTTCTGCAATGTACCCGCTCATTAGAGTCAAAAACCGGAGCCATTCAGCACTGCCCTCGCCTGCCTTCAGGTCCTCGTTGCGCATTGCGCCATCCGCCTCGGCCGTAGTTCCCCAGACGTGCTGGAGTTGGGTTCGCAATTGAAGCTCAACATTACACCCAGCATGCTTTTCTCCAATTCCATTCTCGTCAAACTTTACAACCAAGTGAACGCTTCTATAGCCACTCGCTTTCGGCGTTTTGATGTAGTCTGTCTTGCGGCGAACCCGTCCGCCTTCCTCTATACTCTTGTACTTGCTTAGAATTTCCTGAATATCAGTTATACTGTTAACGATTGCTCTGCAACCAACTAAGTCTTGCATCTGGCCAAGTCTTGCACTTCCGCGAAATAGTTTTTCGGATTGAGGAGGTGCGCTTCAATCGCCCTGCAGTAAGGCCCCCAAGGGGGTTCACCAGTTTTGTGAGTTTTGCGCGCTCACGTACCATCGGGTAGGCATGATGCAATCTCCAGTTATGAAGGATACGAAAGGCTTCTTCGAAGTCTGGGCTTC
>CABZJG010000263.1 GCA_902525995.1 Paracoccaceae bacterium
AGTTAACACGAGACATCTGTTTTTCCTTAGGTATTTTTCCAGCAGCAACCTTGGAAAACGTCGCATAACTATTTCCGCCAAATTGGGTTAGACCATGCTCTTCGGCCTGCAGCATCCTTAAGCGTAACCCTTATCCATTCACTTTGAGAAGCCCGGCCAAGCTTTACTTTTGTTTGTGTCATAGATGCGCCATGCACAGCCGCTGTAGCGCTTCCTTTTGCTTGGACAATTACCGTGCTAACGGCACTTGATCGTATGGAAATTTGGTTTTTATAAAGCTCTATGTGATGGATCTCTGGTCCTTCAGAGGAGTAAAAGTGACTATTTTTGAGAGCTTGTAACAAAGCTTCAGGTTCATTTTTTTGAGCTTTTACCATAACCCAACCGCCAAAATGGTCTGGCTCAGTAAAATGCGCATCATCAGTGGCAATGGCGGTCAACTGACGACCCTCTGTCAGCAGCAGATCCAAAATAGCAGTTCCATCAGGTCGATCGCAGGCAACAGCACACCCGTGATTATAAATTTCAACAGCATGGGCAGAGCCAATTGATCTCGCATCTTTTAGTGTCATTCCAGACCATTGTGGATGCGCAATAGCTACAAACGCACCGGCGTCTCTTGCTCGTTTTGCTATTTCTTCTGCAGTTTCCTGGTTTTCAATTGGCAAAAAATGCGGAGAGTTGGAGGTTTCAAATTCAGGTGGCAAACCAACAGCTAAAATATGCCACAGTTCGCCGTTCTGCATCGCACCGGAATGAAGTTCAGCCCCAAGGATCGTGGTAAACTGATCGTTTCTGTAGGGCGTCGTATCGGTAATTGGATAATTAAATAGACCAACAAAATGGTCTGTAAGGGCAAGAAAGTCATAGCCTTCAGCCTGATATCTTCGACAAACCTCTTCAGGCGTCAAAACGCCATCTGATCTGTCAGAGTGCGTGTGAATATTCCCGCGCCAAAATGTGCCTTTAGCCTGAAACATCTCTGGTATCATTTTTGTCCTCTACAAGGTTTGCACCACTATTAAATAATTTTTGCACAGCCAAGCACATCTGGAAAGACCCTTGTTTGCCAAATCTTAGGCTTACAAAATTTAGGCACGCACCTCTACTCATCCCGAAATCACCAAATTTAGCCCGTTGGTTATGGTTAATTACGCGGGGTCACTCAAACCGATCATTGAAAAATAATTGTTATCATCCTGCGGGTGTATCATTATCGTCCAAGACTTAACGTCAGCGGCAGAGTGTACAAAATGAAGTGTTTTGAAATTACTTTTTTAGACCAAGTTGCACATGTGGTCATGAAAAGACCAGAAAAGCGCAACTCAATGATTGCAGAGTTCTGGACCGAACTTCCAGAACTCATCGCTGATATTGATAACAAAGCAAAGGCGCGAGCTGTTGTACTTTCTTCAACAGGGCCGCATTTTACCTCCGGAATTGATACTTCTTTACTGGGGAACCTGAATAATTCAGAACCTACCTCCGAATATGAGCAAAATATTCAAGCCCAATCAATTTTCTATAACCAAGTGAAAAAACTACAGCTGACATTTTCCGCATTAGAGGCGTGCAGAATGCCGGTTCTGGCAGCCGTACAGGGCGGCTGCATCGGCGGCGGGCTTGATCTAATC
Source organism: Paracoccaceae bacterium (assembly GCA_902525995.1). Classification (GTDB taxonomy): domain Bacteria; phylum Pseudomonadota; class Alphaproteobacteria; order Rhodobacterales; family Rhodobacteraceae; genus CABZJG01. The sequence goes on from CABZJG010000263.1 coordinate 1,635, forward strand.
ACAGCCTGCGATATGCGCTATTGCACACAGGGTGCATTTTTTACGCTGTTTGAAACTAATTTGGCACTAACAGCAGATGTTGGGACTTTTCCCAGGCTGGTAAAACTCATCCCCGAAGGCTTTGCGAAAGAAATGGCCTACACGGGTCGGAGAGTCTCGGCAGAAGAGGCAAAAAGCTTTGGTTTGGTAAACCATATTTACGACACACAAGCACAGATGCTGGATCATGTTTTAGCAACGGCACAGGAAATTGCCAGTAAGGCACCGATGGCAGTTCATGGCTGCAAGCGCGTTATAAATTATTCCCGTGATCATTCCACATCAGACACGCTTGATTATGTCGCATTATGGAATGCCGGACATTTCAAAATAGAAGAAATTCAGGAAGCGATGAAGGCCCAAAAGGAAAA
>CABZJG010000264.1 GCA_902525995.1 Paracoccaceae bacterium
GAGCGTCAAGGTTCTGATTAATCAAAAGTTTCAACTGGTCGGTAACTTCAAACCACCCCTTGTGAAGATGCCAAAGCTCTCTACCACAGACAGCATCATTATGAAGGCTTTCTGCGACATTTGAAAGCAGCAAGTCTGGTCTTGCATCAGTGGGCTTACCCTCGAATATGAACCTATCAATGTATTCAAGGGATAAATTTGTGAGGTCAGTCACGTTCAAAACATCACAAAGTGTGGGGTGTCCAACATCATTAAAACGATCCAGAAAATCTTGCCAACGGCTGTATTGCGACATTTCATAAACAAGCTCTTGTTTCTCAAGAGCAAGCATTTCAACAATCGAGTTTGCAGCCGAGATACGGCGCCAATCCCATCCAAATTGTTCGTTTGCCTCGACTCGAACGTTAATACCATGCGGGCCAACTATTATTTGTTCGCACGTTAGCGTATTCTTCGATGTAAATCCAAGCTCAATGCGAAGGTCTTCACGATCTGCAGAAAGCTTTCGGATAAACTTATTCGGCAATTCGCTTGCGAAGCGGGCGACCAGCCGAACTCACTCAATAGAGTGAACAGGATGAAGTGGTTTCCAAACCAAGTTTTTTGCCGCTGCTGGATATGAAACCAATTAAAATGAACATGCTCTAATTTTCATCTCATCCTCCTGCGGACTTCGTGGCTTTGTTTGTGTTTCCCCCTTTTCGATGCGGGCCGGTGTGTAACAAAGTCGTGTAGAGGTGCGAGGCTTTGCCATTGATGCTTACATTCCCTATTTCCGTCCGAATTCCTTGTTCAGCTCACTGCGTGTTTCTGTCAGATTGCTAATATTGGAATAGCTTAAGGCAGGTCAAGTCCGAAATTTGCTGTAAATTCGCAGCGAGCAATCATCACGCTTCGGTCATGACGACGACCTTTTTCTCATTGTCACCCGCAAGCCTTTGCGCATTCCATTCATGATACTCGGCCATATCCAGGTATTTTCGACATTGCCATTCTTCATGGAACTCCGCGAGGAGCGCGCCGATTAAGCGCAGTACAGAGGCTTCGTTTGGAAAAATTCGGATCACGCGTTCTCTGCGCCGGACCTCCTGGATGAGGCGCTCCTGCATGTTTGTCGACTTGAGACGACGTCGGTACTTTGCAGGCAGGTAATAGACAGCCAACGCATCTTCCATGCCGTTCTCCAAACACTCGATTGCACGCGCCGCCCGTTTGTCCAACTGCTCTGCTAATTCAACGGCTTTCGCGCGCGCCTCAGCTATATCCTCACTTGCAAAGATGCGCTTGAGACCCGCCGCCATAGCGGCTTTGTGGCGCGCTGGCGTGAAGGATAGCACGTTTCGCATGAAGTGGACCTGACAGCGCTGCCATATGACCCCCTAGAATGAACGTTTGAGGGCGTTGACCATGCCCCTGTGATCGTCTGAGGTGACGAAGGCCACATCCTTGATCCCGCGATCTTTCAGCCATTCGAACGTCTCGCGCCAAAAGCTCTCGCTCTCACTATCGCCGATGCGCACGCCAAGGATCTCCCTGTTTCCTTCAGCATTGACCGCGGAAATCATCAGAGCTGCCTTAGAAACGACGCCATCGTACTGAGCGCGGGACTTGCAGTACATCGCATCAATGATCAGAAATGGGAACGATCCAAGGGGACGTTCGTTGAAAGCGCGGACCCGGGCGTCCAGCCCAGTGCAAAGTTGGCTCACCGTTGATTTTGAAAACTGCGTCCCGCAGAGCTCCTCGGTGATTTTGGTAACTTTGCGCGCGGAAACGCCGTTCAGCACCATCTCCATCAGGGCCAGAACGAGGGCTTGTTCGGAACGCTGGTAGCGGCCGAATATCTCCGTGGAAAAGGCACCATCGCGGAACTGTGGTACAAGCAACGTGACCGGCCCTACACGTGTATAGAGAACTCTTGGCCTCACGCCGTTCCTGTAACCTCCTCGTTCGGCACTGCGCTCATAGCGATCTGCGCCAATCTGTTCCGTCGCCTGCGCCTCAAGAACCTGGTTCAAGACAGAGCCAAGCAATTGAG
>CABZJG010000265.1 GCA_902525995.1 Paracoccaceae bacterium
TTGCCAAGGGACAAAGGAATAACGTTTGATGCCCTTTTTTGACCTCCTACCGGCTTTAGGCTTTTTTTTGCTCAACGTCTTTGTGCCCGGCCCGAATGTTTTAAACACAATTGCAACCGCCACCGGCTCTGGATATCGCGCAGGGCTGGCATGTGCGCTTGCCTGTGGCTTGGGCATACTTCTTTGGGCCAGCGCTGCATTGTTTGGGGCGGCTGCCTTTTTTCAAACATATCCATTGGCCACCCAAAGCCTAATTTTCATTGGCGGAAGCTTGCTCATCTATTTCGCTGTTCGGTATGTGAGAAAGGCTATTAATCCCCAAAGCGATTTTCTAAGCATCCATGATCAAACTTTTGCCTCTGCTTTTTGGCAGGCTTTCTTGGTTATGATGACCAACCCAAAAGTTCTTACAACCTGGCTTGCTGTCATTTCTCTTTTTCCAATAATCACGGATGGTGTGCCAAATATACTTGGCTTTATCCTGCTCTCTGCCGCAGCATCTTTTTCTGGTCACGCCCTTTTTGCCAGTTTCTTTTCGTCAAAAACAGCCGCAGGGATATATCTGGTGCTGTACCGACCTCTAAATGGTTTGGTTGGTATTGGGTTTTTTGTCTATGGTGTAAAACTTCTATCTGACGCGTTTGTGTAATCGTGCGCGCCGTCGGCGCCAAGCCAGAGTGTAAAGAGTTTTCGGGGCAATTGCACAGTATAGCACAGGTACAGCGACTTCCGACAGATGCACTATGCATAGATCATGAAAGCCCCTGATTGAACCGCGCCTACTTTGCATTAGATCGTAAAAAAACAATAGTGGATTTAATGCGGTTATTCCCTTTCCAACCACCAGAGCCAGCGCAGTCGATCGCTTGAATAATTTTGTCCCTCGGGCAGGAACTGGCTATGCAAAGCGACGCAATTTTGACCATGGCGCAGGCCGTCATAGGGATGTCTCTTGCCTGTCCCCCTTTATACGCCGCCGGGTCATCACGGAAACTGAGGTGCTAAAGTCGGTTCTCGACCATCATTCGCTGAAGGAGGCGGAAAAATTTGTTCAGGAAGTTTTTTGGCGCACCTACTGGAAAGGCTGGTTGGAAATGCGGCCTTCGGTTTGGGCTGAGTATCAGGCGCAACTAGGGGGGCTTTGCAATCAGATCGCCACTCAACCCGGTCTGCGCCAGCAATGGGAGGCGGCCTGTTTGGGGCGAACAGGACTTGAGTGCTTCGACGCTTGGGCACAGGAATTGGTGGACACAGGATATTTGCACAACCATGCAAGAATGTGGTTTGCCTCTATCTGGATTTTTACTCTAAGACTGCCCTGGCAACTTGGCGCCGATTTCTTTCTGCGTCACCTTCTTGATGGCGATCCGGCGTCAAATACATTGAGCTGGCGCTGGGTTGCTGGGTTGCAAACGGCCGGTAAAACCTATCTGGCGCGACCTGACAACATCGCAAAATATACCGATGGGCGTTTTTTTCAATCCGGTCTGGCGACAGTTGCCCAGCCGCACACAGAAACTGCCACCCATCCGCGCCTGCCGGCGCCTCAGAGACAAAACTATGATAAAGCCGCGCCGACATTCGTGCTTCTTCACGAGGATGATATGGATCTATCGCCTCTTTTAGGCAGCTTTGAAAATATTGTTGGAGCCGCGAGGGTGAACTGTTTGGAAGGGCTGACACCTTTTGAAGTGTCACCCGCTCTCACGGAATTTGTAGGAAGGCTATCTGAAGATACAGATCAAACGTGGTTTGAGCGCATTGGCACTATTCATCAAGCCGCCAGCACTGAAGATATTATTTTAAAGGCTCTTGATAGTGCCGCCACACAAATAGCAAGCCCCTATGCTTCTGTCGGACCGGCATCTGATCTAATTGAGGCTGTGAGGCACAAAGCGCATCAGCACAGGATCACTGTTGTGCCAGTTCTGTCAGAGTATGACCAACTGTGCTGGCCAAAAGCAACGCATGGTTTTTTTCGATTTAAAGATAACATCCCGCAATTCGGGAGTA
>CABZJG010000266.1 GCA_902525995.1 Paracoccaceae bacterium
ATTTTAATGTTTTTTGATCAACCAAACGAAGCTCCGCCATTTGATGGGTCAAATCTGTTTGTAAGTCGCTTGGCAATCGCGATAAGGGCATATCGGCGCCATTTTGAAGCAGTAAGCTCACGACAATTGCTGCTTTTTGCCGGTGGTTGATGTCTAAGGCCGATGGATGGGTAGCACCCACTAGCGGCATGTTCTGATTATCTTGGTCGTACTTCTCTTCCGGCATCTTTGTCCCTTTGTGAGTTCTTATTGGTCATAGAAATCACGCAAGGATGAAAGAAGTCTAAAGCTTTGTTTTTTAACAAACCCTGTAGGGGACCGAGATGGATGCTCTCGAATCGATCCCATCCGCTCAAATAGGATACACCCAAACATACTGTAAAAAGGCGGTTTACCTGTTGTCTATTTTTTAGCCGTGTCGGTTCAGCCAAAGACCCGAGCAAAAATAGTGTCCACATGCTTGGTATGGTAACCGAGATCAAATTTTTCTTCGATTTCCTCGGTGCTTAAAGCGGCGGTCACTTCAGCGTCCCCTAATAATTCAGTTTTGAAGTCTTTATCTTGTTCCCAAACTTTCATAGCATTGCGCTGGACAAGACGATAAGAATCTTCACGGCTTAAACCAGATTGGGTCAGGGCCAGTAGAACACGCTGACTCATGACAAGTCCTTTAAATTTATGCAAATTTTTCAACATATTTTCGGGATAAACCACAAGCTTTTCAATGACCTGTGTCATCCGCGCTAAAGCAAAATCAAGGGTAATCGTTGCATCCGGTCCAATATTGCGTTCAACCGAGCTGTGCGAGATATCGCGTTCATGCCACAGCGCAACATTTTCAAGCGCCGGAACAACAGCCATGCGCACCAATCTTGCTAGGCCTGTTAAATTTTCGGTTAAAACAGGATTTCGTTTGTGGGGCATTGCAGAACTGCCTTTTTGACCCTTTGAAAAGAACTCTTCTGCTTCAAGAACTTCTGTGCGTTGCATATGACGAATTTCAGTAGCGATATTTTCAAGGCTACTTGCAACAACGCCTAAAGCAGCAAAGAACGCTGCATGGCGATCACGCGGAATGACCTGCGTGCTAATAGGTTCAGGTGCGAGACCCAATTGTGCACAAACATGATCTTCAACTTTAGGATCAATATTCGCAAATGTTCCAACCGCGCCAGAAATAGCACCGGTCGCAATTTCACTGCGTGCGGCCACCAATCGCTGCCTGTTTCTATCCATTTCGGCATAGAAGCGCGCAAAGGTAAGTCCGAGTGTGGTGGGTTCGGCATGAATGCCATGACTGCGTCCAATACGAACAGTGTCTTTATGCTCATATGCACGTGTTTTTAGGGCCGCCAAAAGAGCATCTACATCGGCTATCAATATGTCAGCTGCGCGGACGAGTTGCACGTTGAAACAGGTGTCTAAAACATCTGAACTGGTCATGCCCTGATGCACAAAACGCGCTTCCTCCGACCCTATATGCTCTGCCAAATGCGTCAGAAATGCGATAACATCATGCTTTGTGACAGCTTCGATTTCGTCAATTCGGGCAACATCAAACTCAACCTCATTGGCTTTCCAAACGGCTTCGGCATTTTCCTTTGGAATTACGCCCAAATCGGCCATTGCGTCACAGGCATGTGCTTCAATTTCGTACCAGATGCGGAACTTTGTTTCCGGAGACCAAATCTGAACCATATCGGGGCGAGAATAACGTGGAATCATCGTGCTTTTTGCCTGTGTGAGTAGTGTGAGAAATTAGGGCGGTCATACCACTGCCGACATTAAGCCACAAGCTTACAGCCCCCAAAAGCAGGGCAAAATTCCGACTAATATGAAACTCTTTGCTTATGCCGGTCAGCCGATCAACTATTCCAAACCCATAAGTTGCGCATCAAATGGATATTTCGAAAGATTTTCAAAACCAGTCTGTGTAATTAACACTTGATCCTCTAGTTTTATGGAAAAATCACCGCCTTCTGGGCTAACAAGTGCCTCGAC
>CABZJG010000267.1 GCA_902525995.1 Paracoccaceae bacterium
TCGCTATCCAAGAACGTGCAATCTCAGAAAACCCCGACGCTGGCCCAGACGGGGCAGGCTTCCGCGACGACGACGGTCGAGGTTATGACCGCCCACCGTCCGCCACGATCGAGCACACCGGATCTCTGGAAACCGTCAAGCCGTGGAATGTAGCACAGACCGTGGCCTTCGATCTCCGGGGCCGGGAGGGTGGTGCGATGCCTGAGGGCCCGCACGACACCGCCAACATCCGCGCTGCGTCCGGTGGCTCAAGCCGCTCTTACGTGGCCTCGCCCTATGCCGTGCGCCGTCTGACCCCGACCGAATGCCACCGCTTGCAGGGGTTCGAGGACGATTATTGCGCAATCACCTATCGCGGCAAGCCCGCCGCCGATGGACCACAATATAAGGCCCTCGGAAACTCGATGGCCGTCCCCGTTGTCCGCTGGATCATGGATCGAATCCGCGCCAGCGCTGCTGAAATGAAAGACTGTTGAGGAGGTTAGAGCCATGCTAGAGCTTATTTCGACAGAGGAACTTGCCAAGCAAATGCGCTATTCGGGCGCAAACTCTGCCTTTCGCGAATGGCTTGTTTCGCTCCGCATTACACCCGTCCCGGGGCGCAAGGGGTATTATGATCCCGCGCTCGTGAGGCGGCGGCTGGATGAGGCACAGGGGCTTTTACCCCACGCCATCGCTGAGCAAAGCCACGAAGGGCAGCCCGTTGACTTGGTAGCACAACGGAGGGCACGGCGTGGCGCAAATTGAATTGAAGGGTATCCATCGGGTCAGAAGAAAGTTGGCAGACGGCTCGTTCCGTGAGCACCACTATGCTTGGCGCGGAGGTCCGAAATTCTGGGATAGCCAAAGCGGGGTTAAGCTCAATTCACCCGAATACATCGCCGCGCTGACTGAGGTAGCCACATCGCCGAAACCGTCAAATTACATGACGCCCCAGATGGTGGACGATTACATTTCAAGCGCCGAATACAGGGCAAAAAAGCCCCGCACGCAAGCCGACTATCGAAAATGGGCCCTTCGCTTTGCCGATGAGTTCAAAGAAGACCCCGCCACACTATTTGAAGACCCGCGCTCTCGGGGCGAAGTCAACGAATGGCGGCAACAATGGGGGCATTCTCCCAAGCAGTTCGATTATGCCGGCACAGTTGTATCGGTCATTCTGAATTGGGCGCGCAATGAGGGGAAAATCCAAGAGCATCACTGCGACCGCCTCAAGAAACTCTATACCAGCGACCGTTCGGAAATTGTTTGGACTCCGGCCGACATTGAAGCGTTTAACAAAAAGGCTCCGGGTTGGGTCCGTCGTATCCTCGGTGTGGCGTTGGAAACCGGACTGCGCCCGGGCGACTTGATCCAACTCACCCGCAATCACATCGAGGACACGCCACAGGGACGGCGACTCAAGGTGCGGACGAACAAGCGGGGACGGATCGCATCAATACCCGTAACACCGAATCTCGCGATCATTCTCGATGAAACCCCGCGAGACCAGATGTTGATCCTTGCATCGGCCAACGGAAAGCCGCTCACAGAACATCGGGCTTCCGAGGGTGTGCGCCAATGGCGAGACAAAGCTGGGCTCACTCCCGAGGCCTTGGGATATGACCTGCGCCTGAACGATGCCCGTGGCACAGCCGCCACGAGGTTGCTTCGTGCCGACCTCAGCCTGAACCAGATTGCCGCACATATGGGGTGGTCGCTGCGTCACGCCGCCAATGTGATCGAGCGCTATGCAGCCGTCTCACCGGATGAATCAGACGATGTTTTGATTAAGCTCGCGGCCCACCGGAGATCAGAGCGTTGAAGCGAGTCGGAATACATCGGGTTAAGCGCAAACTGGCGGACGGTAGGGTTCGTGAACACCATTACGTCCACCGAGGCGGACCACGTTTCTGGCATAGCGGCTCAGAGGTGGTCGTCGGAACAGACGAGTATTGGGAACTGTTCAAGCGCGGCTGCGAAACACATCTGCCGATGAAACTGAGCAGCTACCTGATGGAC